>JAQCKL010000095.1 GCA_027592485.1 Cyanobacteriota bacterium | reverse complement strand
CCACAGCCCAAGTAGCCCTATCCAACGCGATGGGGCTACTTGGGCATGACTTAGTCTAAACACCAGTCCATAACCGGAGGGCAGCAATCTCTATCGCCATAATCAAAATACCCTGCCTACGGATCATTCGTAGGCAGGGTAAAGCTGGGCTTGAAAACGTGGCAGGGAGTAAAGGTGACGAGGCTAAGCGGCTTGCGGCAAAGGGAGGGGTTCAACAATTTCAAATAAGCTATCGAGTTGAGCCAACTCTAATACCATTTGGATTGCAGGAGGCACAGAACACAAGCACAGTCGCTTTTTCTGGTGATGGGCTAGACGAAGGGCTGTCAAAAGCGATATTAAACCGGCATTATCCAGGAAGCTCATCTGACTCATATCCAACATCAGTGTCCGAGCCTGTCCAGACATCACGCGCTCCGACAGATGATTATGCCAATCTTGCCCCCCTGATGCAGTTAAAGCCACAGCCGGCTGAATGACCAAAACGTCCCGCTCAAAATATCCCATAATCGCATTCACTCCCAAAGCTCTTAACGATATTTGGCTGACAGCTATGTGAACTGATGACTCGAACGTAAGGGGAATAACCCAAAATGGCTAGAACAGATTCAAGACCTTTGCAATGGCTTTAAAAAGCAAAGTCCTTTTATAAAGTTACTGTGAAGTAAAGACACCCAAAGTAACAACCGTCACAGTCCCCCAAATGCTCTCGTGACGGGCATCACACCGTGTTCAAGGAGAAGTCACTCACAAGGGTTTTTAGGATCACGGGGAAATACTTAGGAGCTAGCCACAATAGAAATATGTTAGCCCCCGACAGAGATCGGCCACCCATTATGAATGTACCGAGTGGAATTCGTCAATTGGTTGGACAAGCGCTCCAATGTCGTAGACTCACTCCCGAAATAGAAAACGCTATTAACTCAGAGTTGACTCGGATCGGCTATCTCCCTGAAACGGACTTTGAGGCCCTGGAATTACTCATGTTTGAGATGGATGCTGGGCGAATCACGCTGGTCCCCAATGGCTAGCTGCCCCCTTTAGTTCAAGGGTATTTGGTCCAGAGAATCACTTTGGGGGAGCTGATATAGCGGTGGCCACTTTGCTGCGGACACCGAGGCTGGCCCTGATGCTTGGCGCATAAGCAAAGTGACTCGCAGTCGCGTCCTAACCGGACTGGCAACTGTGATGAGCGCTGCTGTGCCGTGTTCCAAAGCACTCGCCTATGGGAAAAGGCGACTTTCTCTGTCCTGCCACAGTTGTCTTAGCCGTTGATTGGCGGTGGCGCGATCATAACTGGGGGTGTGGGGCAGTGTCGTTAAAATTGCCAACCAATCGGTATCTAAAGCCGGAGAGAACCAGGAGAGGGGCCAAATCACATCAGGTCCCTGGGGTATTTGATGGCAGGTAGCCTGGTGGTGGGACGGATCCGGTTCTATGTCAACGATCGCTAAAGGTCTTACCCAGCAGCGATCGCGCGATTCAACCACTTGAATGACCTCGCCGTACAGACGGGTATCACCTTGGGCGAGATAAACGATCTGATTAGCATTCAGACTATTCAGGCTTCTCTGGGATTGAGATTGGGAACAGCCATTTTTTTCGGTCACAATATCACCATTTCCGTTGCACAGGCCATTCTGTGCCCATGCCACTTGAGTCATTTCAGTAGGTCATTACGCTGTCTATTGTACGCACCTAGATCAGAAGGATGCAGGCTACTCACGGCGAATCGTCCCCATTTCACCAGCACTTTTGATATCTTGTCAGTCCACCGCCTAGGCTTACGTTAAACTGCTTTACGAAGGAATTGGATTGGCCCATAAGGAGTTGAGTGTGGCGGTCGAAACCATTGAGCGTCCAGCGGTATCTACGCTCCGCAAACCCGCGCCAAGATATCGAGTCATTCTCCATAATGATGACTTCAATTCGATGGAGCATGTGGTGGAGTCTTTGCTCAAAGTCGTCCCTAGTCTGACCATGCCCCAAGCCGTCGATATTATGATGCAAGCCCATGCGGCAGGAAAGGCTGTAGTCATTATCTGCGCGTTAGAACATGCTGAGTTCTACTGCGAGGGTCTCCAAAGCTTAGGTCTAACCTGTTCCATTGAGCCTGAAGAGTAGGACCAACCGCTTTGGAACCGCTTTGGAATTTTCTGCGACAGCAAGCTGCCCCCATTCGCATCGCTCTATTTTTAGTGGCCCTTGTGGTACTGGCGGCACCGATTGCCCTGCCCTTGTATTGGTGGGAATATCAGCAGCCGGAGGGGCACTCAGTTATTTTGGCCCCGGTCTCCCTGGTGTTTGTTTTTGCGGCGCTGCTGTTTGTCTGGGCACAGCGCGTGCATGGTCTGAAACAGCCCTGGCAGGTCCTGGGCTTTTGGGGAGGACTACGGTGGTGGCGCACCTGGGTGCAAGGATTTGCGATCGGCGCAGCGGGGGTGGCTCTACTGTATGGTCTGCAACTGGCTTGGGGATGGGGTGACCTCACCCTGACAACCATCAGCTACGGGCGCATTATTTTAGAAGGGCTGTTCCTGGCCTTACTGGTGGGTATTGCTGAGGAGTTCATCTTTCGAGGGTGGTTGCTCTTCGAGTTGGATCAAGACTATTCCCCCGCGCTAGCGCTGTGGATTAATGGGTTTTTATTTGCGATCGCCCACTACATTCGACCGGTGTCTGCCATTGTTGAGACTTGGCCTCAATTTCTAGGGCTTTGGCTTTTAGGCCTCACGTTGGTTTGGGCCAGACGAACACCAGTGCGACTAGAGGCAGAGATTGAGGCCCAACGGAAAAATCAACGTCAGCATCAACGGAGCAGGACGTCCTTAGCCAACGCCGCTGGTTTGCACGGGGGCTTGGTGTGGGCATACTACCAGGTCACTGTGGCGGGTCTAGTCACCCCCACCGGGGCAGTCCCGCCATGGATCAGTGGCATCCAAGGGAATCCCCTGGCGGGAGTCATGGGGGCTGGGTTACTCGGGGGCATCGCGGCGATCTTTTACTACCGCAGCCACACCGCGACCCCACCAACTCAGCCCCAATCACGTTGACCAGACATCTCCTAAAACAGACTGGGTTGGTGGCGGACCAAACTGAGGAACTCCTCACGGGTTTTAGAGTCCTCTTGGAAAACCCCCAGCATGGTACTGGTTACCGTCCAAGATCCTGGCTTCTGGACCCCCCGCATGGACATGCACATGTGACTGGCTTCAATCACAATGGCCACTCCGCGAGGTTCTAGGATGGTTTGAACGGCTTCGGCCACTTGGCGGGTCAAACGCTCTTGCACTTGCAAACGGCGGGAGTACATTTCTACAATGCGGGCCAGCTTGCTTAAGCCCACGACTTTCTGGTTGGGAATATAGGCGACGTGAGCCCGTCCCATAAAGGGCAGCATGTGGTGTTCACAAAGGCTAAACAAGGTAATGTCTCGCACCAACACCATTTCGTTATGACCTTCATCAAAGATGGCATTGTTGACCAAGTCATCTAAGGATTGGTGGTAACCACTGGTCAAAAACCGCATGGCTTCTGCCACCCGCTTCGGGGTTTTGAGCAAGCCTTCCCGATCGGGATCCTCGCCCACAGAAATGAGCATGGTGCGAACCGCATCCATCATGGCGATTTTGGTTTCATCGTTGACGGGTTTGATGGATGAGCTCTGGCCTTGATTCGTGTTGCGATCGGGGCGAACACTGGTGACAGACAGACTCTCTTGAGGAATCAGAGTATCTGCAGCCAAACTTGTAGCCTTGGCACCGTTAGTACCATTGGAAGACACGGTAGTCATATGTGAACCTTTAGTGAAAACTCCAAACTGCTGAAAACTGTTGTTGAGCCTAGGCCGTTGGCTAGAACCTAAAGGGCTCCGCCACTGGGCATCAGCCGAATTTCATCAATGACGGCATTGGCCGGTAATTGAGCGGCATTGAGAATGGCTTGGGCCACAATCTCTGGGGTCAACATTTGCGATCGCGAAAAATCTGACTGCACGGTGTCGGTATCCCACAGGGGCGTATTGACTGCGCCAGGGGACACCACCGTGACACGGATGCCGTGTTCTCGCTCTTCTACGGCCAAAATCTGAGACAGGGTCACCAGACCGGCCTTGCTAACACTGTAGGCCCCCCAGTCAGGGAAGGCATTATGGGCTGCCACCGAAGCGATACTGATAATCGTCCCCTGGCCCTGTTGACGCATGCCGGGCAAAACCGCCTGAATACAAGCCAGCACACTGCTGAGATTGAGATCAATCACCCGCTGCCAATCGGCCAAGGGCATGGTGCCCAGGGCACCGGTGTAGCCCATACCAGCATTATTGACGAGAACATCCACAGGGCCAACATCGGCGATAATAGCCGCTAACTGCTGCGGCAGAACCGTTAGCTGACTCAAATCCAGGGCGTGGGTAACGATACTCACCCCTTTCCCTTGAAGTTCAGCGGCTAGGGCCTCTAACTTTGACTGAGAGCGGCTCACCAACACAAGGTCCATACCGGCCTGGGCAAATAAAAACGCAGTTGCCCGTCCGATACCACTGCTGGCTCCTGTAATCAGGACCCGCTGTCGCATTTCAGAAGTCATAAATCAATGATGAATACTTTTGCCGTCTTAGACCTTGTGTTGCTTAGCAGCCTGACCCGTCCCAATCAAAATGACCTCTAGGACAGTGGCTCCGGCTCAGTATTGGGCACTGATCCAAGTTCTCTGCCTGCAATCATGTTAACAATTGTAACGCTCTTGTGGCGACCGTCTCAAAAAAATAAAGCTGTCCTACGGGTCCTGTTGCCTTAAATAGGGTAGCAGAATGCCTCTCCCTAAGGCCATTGTGAGCCCTTGATCGACAACGCTGCCAGGCTTGATCTGGCTTTCATAGAAGCCATTAGCGCCATCGCATGTGCTGGTTTCCATGGGAGCGATCAGGCGCTAACGGTATGGGCCTCTGCAAAGACGCCGATGCGGCGGAATTTTTCGTAGCGTTGCTGTTTGAGATCCTGGGGGGCTAAGGCCAGTAGCCGATTCAGGTTTTCTTGGAGCGCGTCTTTCAGAATTTCTGTGGTCTTGAGGGGATTGGCATGGGCTCCCCCGATTGGTTCATTGAGCAGGACATCCAAGATGCCAAAGTTTTTCAGGTCCCAGGCGGTGATTTTTAAGGCTTCGGCGGCTTGGGGGGCGCGGGTGGCATCTTTCCAGAGAATGGCCGCACAGGCTTCAGGGCTGGCCACGGTGTAGACGGAATGTTCTAGCATAATCAGGCAATCCCCAACGCCGATGCCCAAAGCCCCCCCTGAGCCCCCTTCTCCAATCACTGTGCAGAGGATCGGGACTTCCAGGGCAAACATTTCCCTGAGGTTGTAGGCGATCGCTTCTCCTTGGCCCATTTCTTCCGCTTCAAAGCCCGGATAGGCCCCAGGGGTATCAATAAACGTAAAAATCGGCATCCCAAACCGGTTGGCATGTTGCATGAGCCGTAAGGCTTTGCGATAGCCTCCCGGAGAAGCCATGCCAAAATTGCGCACGACGTTATCTTTCATGTCGCGACCTTTTTGGTTGCCGAGCATGACGACTGCACGGCCATTAAACCGAGCAATTCCGCCGACAAGGGCCTGATCATCGGTACCCGAACCGCGATCGCCGTGGAGTTCTATCCACTCATCACTCATGGCCTGAATGTAGTCCAAGGTGCTGGGGCGGCGGGGATGACGAGCCACCTGCAAGCGCTGAGCAGGGGTCAGACTGGTAAAGATTTCTTGTCGCAGTTGATCGGCGCGGGACTCTAGCTGGTGAATTTGGGCTGAGACATCCACCGCATTGTCTTCCGCCAGCTCCCGAATCTGTTGGATGCGATCCTCTAGCTCCACTAAGGGTTTTTCAAAGTCGAGCAAAATCGGTTTGCGTTCAGTCGTTGCCATATCAACAAAGTCACCAAAATACCCCAACATTCCATTCTAAAGGGGCATCTGCCTGCCTAGGGGTGTGGGATTACTATGCTCATAAGCATACCGGGTTGTGTTTCAGCGCAGGACATTGACGACATCGCCCCCTTGGCGGGGCGGTACACGGAGGGATTCCTTATAGTATTGTTAAAAATCCGATGTGGCTTTCTGTGCTGGATTACATCGGCCAATCTCTAGCTTTGGCCCTTTGGATCTGGGTATGGATTAGGCGGTCGGCTGTGTTGAGACTGTGCCAAGGGCTGAAGCGATGGCTGCCCTTCAAAATCAGACAAGCTTCAGACAAGCTAAGGATGGGATTTGACTATGTTCGCAGCGTGATTTTGCCCTGGGGCAGATCGCCAGACAATCGTAGGGGAAGGGTAATATCTAGCAAACTAGGGTAATGGTGAAATCTTGCCCAGACTGGGTGGAGGCAGCTCATCAGCCTGCTCTTGGATCAGGGACACACAACATCGCGCTGGGCAGATTGAAAGAGTGGACGGTATTCATGGATAAGGGGTCTTCTGAAAGTTTAGGACAGGTGTCTACTCTGGTTGATTTGCTCGGGATGCGAGCTGCAGCGGGGGGCGATGAGCCAGCTTATACATTTCTGGGAGATGGGGAAACGGTTACGGCAAGTCTGTCCTATGCTGCCCTGGAAGCCAATGCCCAGGCGATCGCGGCATTGCTCAGCAGTTTGCAGTGCCAGGGAGAGCCGGTCCTATTGCTCTATCCTCCGGGTCTAGACTATATTGCGGCGTTTTTTGGGTGTTTATATGCGGGGGCGATCGCAGTCCCAGCCTATCCCCCCCGGCCCAACCGCTCCCTAGAGCGCTTGCAGAGCATGATTCAAAACGCCCAAGCCCAGGTGGCGTTGACCCACAGCACCGTCTTGAAGGGTCTAGAGAAACGATTTACGGAACAAAGCGACCTGAAGCGGCTGCAATGGTTAGCGACCGATGGCATTGACCAGGGGTTGGCTAACCGCTGGCAACCCCCGGAATTATCCCCAGACCATCTGGCCCTATTGCAATACACCTCAGGCTCAACCGGTACCCCCAAAGGGGTGATGATCAGCCACGGCAACCTCATCCACAACTCCGCCCGCATCAATACTTTTTTTGAAGACACGGCGCAGAGCAGCGGCGTGTCTTGGCTCCCCCCCTACCACGACATGGGTTTGGTAGGCGGGATTTTGCAGCCTTTATATGTGGGAGCACCGATGGTATTGATGCCCCCAGTGGCATTTTTGCAAAAACCCTACCGCTGGCTCCAGGCAATTTCTCGGTACGGTGCGACCACCAGCGGTGGTCCTAATTTTGCCTATGATCTCTGCGTCCAAAAAACGACCCCGGAGCAGCGCCAAGATCTAGACCTCCATACTTGGAGCCTTGCCTTTAGCGGGGCAGAGCCGGTCCGGGCAGACACCTTAGATCGGTTTGCCACCACATTTGCGCCCCAGGGGTTTCAGCGGCAGGCCTTTTACCCCTGCTACGGGATGGCGGAAACCACTCTGATGGTGACCGGTAGCCCCCGCACAGCCCTGCCAGTGCTGCAAACGGTCAGCGAACGGGCGCTCCAACATAATCAGGTGATCGCGGCGGCTAATGAGGTTGACCAACGTACCTTGGTGGGCTGTGGACAATCTGCCGCTGACCAGATCCTCTGCATTGTCGATCCTCAATCGCTCCGCCCCTGCCCAGCGAACACCATTGGTGAAATTTGGGTGTCGGCCTCAGCGAGCTTGGCTCGGGGCTACTGGCAGCGTCCCGATTACACGGCTGAAACCTTTGAGGCAACGTTGGCGGATACAGCCACTGGCGCTAAAGACAGCCCCTTTTTACGGACGGGAGACCTGGGCTTTCTGCAAGCAGGCGAGCTGTTTGTGACCGGACGCCTCAAGGAACTGATGATCATCCGAGGGCGCAATTACTATCCCAAAGATCTTGAAGAAACCGTGGAGCCCGCCCATGACGCCCTTCGCCCCGGTGCCGGTGCTGCATTTACCATTACCGTTGAAGGGCAAGAACGTTTAATTATTGTCTACGAGGTCGAGCGCCGCTATCTCCGCAACCTGGATGGGGAAGCGGTGGTCACCGCAGTGCGTCGGGCGATCGCTGAGCACCACGATCTCCAACTGTATGGTTTGCAGTTACTCAAAACCGGGAGTTTACCGAAAACCTCCAGCGGCAAGATTCAGCGGTATCGCTGTCGATCAGGGTACCTAGACCACCAGCTAGAGGCCGTGTACACCTGGCAGTTAGCTCCCAACGAAGGGATGAACCTGAATGCGCCCCCTTGGCCCAGCCCTGCGGCTGCGGCCTCCATCTCGCCCTTACCGGTCCTTGCCCCCCCGCCCTTACCGGGGAAACCGTCTCCTGAGATACTGAAACAATGGTTGATCGATTGGTTAGCACAAACCCTGCAGTTGCCTCCCATGGAAGTAGACAGTACCCGTCCTTTTGCTGAATATGGGCTCGATTCGGTAGCCGCTGTGGAATTGACAGAAGCGTTGCAAAGTACCATTGATCAGCCGCTCTCACCAACCTTGGCTTACGAATATCCTACGGTTGATGCCGTTGCCGACTACCTGGCTCAGCATCTGGGGTATAGGGATCAACCGGTAGCAACGCCGTCTGAGGCCGTCGATGATACTGATCTGATGGATTTAGTGAACGACCTAGAGGACTTATCGGATGCTGAACTGCAAGAGTTGTTGGGACAGCAAGGACGCTAGACGGTAAGGGTTGACCTGTGGATGATCTGGCACGGCGGATTGCAAAGCTATCGCCCCAACAACGGGCACGACTAGAATTACAGCTACTCAAGAAGAAGGGACTGCCAGAACCCATTGCCATCGTGGGCATGGGCTGTCGGTTCCCAGGGGCGAGCAACTGTGGGGAATTTTGGCGGCTCCTAAAACAGGGGGAAGATGCGATCGCCCCAATTCCTGCCAGCCGTTGGTCGGCTGAAGCGTTTTACGATGCGGACCCGACCGCTCCGGGCAAAACCTACTGCCGCGAGGGGGGCTTTTTAGGGGATATCGATCAATTCGACCCGGAGTTTTTTGGCATCGCTCCCCGAGAAGCCAAATTTATTGACCCCCAGCAACGGGTGTTTTTGGAAGTGGTGTGGGCCGCCCTAGAAGATGGCGGCATCCCGCCGAAAACCTTGAGCGGCTCCAAAACAGGGGTGTTTGTGGGTATCTCCACCAATGACTATGGCCAATGGCTACTCGCTGGGCCGGAGGCGGTGGGCACCTACACCACGACGGGTTTAGCCTCGACCATGGCGGCGAACCGGCTCTCCTATTTATTGAATCTCCGGGGGCCGAGTTTGGCGATCGATACCGCTTGCTCCTCTTCGCTAGTGGCGGTCCATTTGGCTTGCCAAAGTCTCCGCAGCGGCGAATCAACGGTGGCGATCGCGGGCGGGGTTAACCTGATTTTGCGCCCCGAACTCACCATTGGTTTCAGCAAGCTCACCGCCCTCTCCCCTGAAAGTCGCTGCAAGGCCTTTGATGCGGCGGCAAACGGATTTGTGCGCTCGGAGGGGGCCGGGGCGGTGGTGTTGAAGCCCCTCTCCCAAGCGATCGCCCAAGGAGACCCGGTATACGCCGTGATTCGGGGTAGTGCCGTCAACCAAGATGGGCGCACCAACGGCCTCACCGCTCCGAACCGAGAAGCTCAAGAGCAGGTGATTCAGGCGGCCTTTCGTCAGGCGGGGCTTACACCGGAGCAGGTGGACTACATCGAAGCCCATGGTACCGGCACCCTACTGGGGGACCCCATCGAGGCGAAGGCCTTGGGGAATGCCCTGCAGTCTCGCCCGTCCGATACTCCGCCCGTCCGCATGGGGTCTGTAAAAAGCAACATCGGCCATACGGAAGCGGCGGCGGGCATTGCCAGTTTGATCAAAGTGGCCCTGTGTCTGAAGCACCGCACCCTGGTGCCCAGTCTTCACTTTCATACGCCCAACCCCCATATTCCCTTTGAGTCTTTGCCTTTACGGGTGCAGCAAGTCTGCGAGCCTTGGCCCACCGATGCGGATCGCCCCTTGGCGGGGGTGAGTGCCTTTGCCTTTGGCGGTACCAATGCCCATGTGGTGCTGCAAGGCGCGCCATTTTTAGAGCTTCCCGCCCCAGTCCTGGAGCGGCCCCGCCATGTCCTTGCCCTGAGTGCCAAGACCCCCGCAGCCCTGGCCGACCAGGTGCAGCAAATCACCCATTGGCTAGACGCTACTCTCAAACCGGACTGGCCCGAACCAGACCTGGCTGATTTGTGCCATAGCTTTAATGCCCATCGGGCCGTCTTTGCCTATCGGCGGGCGATCGCCGCCACAACCCTGTCGGACCTTAGGTCAGGGTTGGCCACTCCCCACCCGATCGGGGCGGCTCCTGTCGCTAAACCTCAAGTGGTGTTCCTGTTCACCGGTCAAGGCTCCCAATACGGAGGGATGGGGCAGGAACTTTATCAAACTCAACCCATTTTTCGAGAGGTCCTGGACCGCTGTGCAGCGCTGGCCGCCCCCTATCTGGATATCCCCCTATTGGAAGTCATGTTTGCGGCGGCGGACGATGATCGCCTCCAGCAAACCGCCTATACCCAACCGGCTTTATTTGCCCTGGAATATGCCTTGGCTATGCTTTGGCAAGACTGGGGCATTCAACCGGCAGCGGTATTGGGCCACAGTGTGGGGGAATATGTGGCCGCCTGCGTGGCGGGGGTGCTTAGCCTAGAGGACGGCCTACGGCTGATTGCCCAGCGGGGCAAACTGATGCAGTCTTTACCCCCTGGCGGGGTGATGGCGGCAGTGTGGGCGAACGAGGCGACCGTGGCGCAGGTGTTGGCCAAGGTGGGGGAGGATCAAGGACGGGAGGAGCAGGTGGCGATCGCCACCGTGAATGGCCCTCAAAACACCGTAATTGCGGGTCTGCAAGCAGCCCTAACCCCGGTACTGGATTACCTGCACAACCAAGGGATTCGGACCCAGTACCTGGAGGTCTCCCACGCCTTCCATTCTCCCCAAATGGAGCCGATCCTG
>JAQCKL010000094.1 GCA_027592485.1 Cyanobacteriota bacterium | reverse complement strand
AGCACCGGCCCAAAGCAGTGCGTCAAAATTGATTTGACCGGGGACCTCACCACCACCAAAGAAGGCATTTGCGGTGGCCAAATGAGCCTGTGGCTAGAGCGCTGGTCCGGTGCCGAGGCGATTGAATTAGCTGGGGCGATCGCCTCCGCTCTCCAGCAAGGTCAACCCCTGCAGCTCAGCACCCCCTTTGCCCCCCACCAGACCCCGACCCTCACCCCCTCGGATCAAGTAATTTCCCAACCCCAACTCACCCCAACTGCCTTTCTCGAACCCTTGCATCCCCCCCCGCTACTCCTGATCGTAGGGGCTGGGCATGTGGGCAAAGCCTTGGCCCAGGCCGCCCCTATCGCTGGGTTTCAAATTGCCCTTCAAGACGATCGCCCCGCCTTCGCCCATCGCGACCACTATCCCCAAGCCCAATGGATCTCCACAGATCCCATTGAGCAAACGCTCCAGCAAGTTTGTAACCATCCCAACCTGTATATCGCCCTAGTAACGCGGGGCTACCCATTGGATTTGGCTGCCCTGGCCAGTATTTGCCAACAAAATATTGCCTGCCGCTACATCGGCATGATTGGCTCTCAAAAGCGTGTGCAGATGGTGGTGCGATCGCTGCAAGCCCAAGGCATCTCCGCCCCGCAATTAGACCGACTCCATGCCCCCATTGGCCTCGACATCGAAGCCTTAACCCCCGGCGAAATTGCCATCAGCATCTGTGCCGAACTCATTCAAGTCAGAGCTCGTTCTGGGTAGTCCCTGTATTCGAATGAACGGTACAAGGCTTTTCAAACAGCCTCTAAACCTGGGCCACATCCAAACCCGTAGTTCGCCCCACGGTGAAAACTCAAGTTTTCAAGTTGGATATGGTTTAAATATGATTTTTGGGAATGGCCGAGGCAATCGCCTAACTCAATCTAGGGTAGGGCGATGTCCAAACCGCCCCGTCATCAGTTGTAGCGCCAACCACCGGAAAGGTCTCACCCGCTGCAGCACGAAGATGCCCAAACGACGGACCCCCACCAACGGTAACCAGTAATTGGAAAAACACCGATTCAAGACATCAGTCATCGAGAGCACGACGTTGTTTTCCCAGCGTCGCCAGCGCTGATAGCGTTGCAGTACCGGCAAATGGCCCAAATCTTCACCTTGCTGATGGGCCTTGATCAGGACCTCCGCCAAAGCCGCCGCATCTCGGATGCCCATATTCAGCCCCTGCCCTCCCACGGGATGGCAACTGTGGGCCGCATCCCCAATCAGCGCCAGGCGCGGCTTCACATATTGACGGCTCTGCATCAACCGCACCGGAAATAGCAGCGGCTCCTTCAGCATTTTGAGGCGACCCATTTGATCCCCGTAGCGCCTTTGCAGGGCCTGGACAAATTCGGTGCGGGGCAGGGCCATCAGCGCTTGCGCTTCAGCGTTAGGGGCGGTCCACACAATTTGGCAATGGCCGTTCGGCAGGGGCAAAATCGCAAAGGGGCCGCTGGGCCAAAACTTCTCGTAGGCGGTGTTCTGGTGAGGGTGTTCGGGGGCCACCACGGTGGTGATGCAAGACTGCCAATACTGCCACCCCAGGGTGCTAATTTCCGCTTGCTGTCGTAGGGGCGATCGCCCCCCATCGGCAGCCACCAATAAATCCGTCGTGCAGGTCCAAGTGCGACCCGCTTGCTCAAGGTCACATTCGACCACAGTCTCTCCGTAGCGCACCTGCTGCACTTGGGCTGGCGCGAGATAGTCCAGATTGTGAGCCCCTTGCACGCTCCCTTGCAATGCGGCCATCAGTACCGCATGCTCGGCGGCGTAATAGACCGGCTCATCCCCGAGATCCTGGGGGCGAAAATCGATGCCGACCGACCAATCCCCATCGGTGAGTCGCACCCGTTGGAAATGGGTGACTTGCGGCCCGACCTGGTCCCACAATCCCAATTGCTCAAAAATGTTCCGAGACACGGGGGAGAAGGCATAGGCGCGGGGGCGACTGGCCGCTTGTGCAGGGGTTTGGGTTTCAACGATCGCGATCGTCAACCCCGAACGCCGCAACGCACTGGCCAAGGTTAAGCCGACAATCCCACCGCCGACAATCACCAGGTTGTAATGACGCACCGGTGAATTGCGATCGCTCTGGGCATTGGGCCGGGTTTGCAGCAGGGTCATGGAGGGGACGTAATGGAGTGGACGGAGGGACAGGTCTTGTGCGTGCCCAGGGTGGAGGTAGGGGCGAACTGCTCAGGCTAGACTGGCCGCCATCAGTTCCTCTGCCATTTCAAAATTGGCGGTCACCGACTGCACGTCGTCTAGATCCTCTAGGGCATCGAACATTTTGAGTAGCGATCGCCCCTGGCTGGGATCGACCACCTCTATAGTGTTGCTAGGAATCCAGCGAGTTTCAACCTGATGAAGCTGATAGCCCTGCATTTTGAGGGTGTCGCTCAGGGTTTCGAGGTCATTAGGGGCACAAAAAACCTCCGCCCCGTCTAAGCCTGCGTCGATTTGAGTGAGCTCATAGAACTCCGCCCCCCCCTCTAAAGCCGCTTCTAACAGCGCCTCTTCATCCAATGGTGACGCATCCGGTGCCACCACCACCACCCCTTTTAGCTCAAACATCCAGCCCACACAGCCGGTTTCCCCAAGGTTGCCGCCGTTTTTGCTGAATGCAGCCCGAAGATCCGCTGCGGTACGGTTACGGTTGTCGGTCAGGGCTTCGATCAGCACCGCCACCCCCCCAGGGCCATAGCCCTCGTAGCGAATCGCCTCTAGGCGATTGCCATCGTCTAATTGACCCGAACCTTTCGCGATCGCCCGGTCAATATTGTCATTAGGTACCCCTGCCGCCTTGGCCGCATCAATGGCCGTACGGAGCTGAAAATTTCCGGCTGGATCGGCCCCGCCAGTGCGGGCCGCCACAATAATGGCCCGCGATACCTTTGCAAAAACCTTACCCTTGACCGCATCCACCCGCGCCTTTTGGCGCTTGATGTTGGCCCATTTACTATGCCCTGCCATGCCTTAGCTTTAATTTCATCAAGTCCACATTGCCAACCATGGTAAATCCAGAGACCCATCAAAACCGTTCCGGTGCGCTTTGGGAATGAACCCTGCCTTCATCCCTAAGCCCTGCGGGCAGGCTAAGCCTTTCTTGAATGCCTTTAGGCTAACCCCCCTTTACCCAACCCCCTTTTACCCAAACACCTCTTGACTGCCAGCCCAAGAGGCTGTTTGAAAAGCCTTTTACCGTTAATTCGAATACAGAAACGACCCAGTAACGAGCAACGGCAACGGCAAGGATACAACCGATATACTAACTGCCTACAGTCGTATTCAATACCGGCCTACCCCCTTCTTTAACAGCCTCTAAGGAGACTCGGAAGGCTGAGTCGGGCTATCTTGGTCCTCGGGCCAAACCTCCACTGAGTCCACATCAATGGTGGCACCGGGGATGCGGGTCCCATCGGCCTCTTCGGCCTGGACCCGGGCGGCTAAGTCTGCAGCACGGTCATTAATTTGGGTGCGAATCTGCTTGGTCTGGCGCTTGACTTGGCCCAGCACTTGCCCCCATTGGTTGCGGGCTTTATCGGCAATTTTTTGGGCTTGGGCTTGGGCCTGCTCCGCTGCTGCTTGGGTCTTATTGACGACGGCCTGTACATCCTGCCGGGTCTGGTCCACATCCTTTTGGAGGACTTCTGCGGCCCGATCCGGTAAACCGGGCTCATATTGGGGCGCATTGGTTAGGGCGGCTTGGCGCACCATGAGCCGTTTGCGCCCGGCACTGACCACAGCATCGGGTCTAAAGCTATAGACCCCAGCCGTGAGCCCCTTCCAGCCGGGGGCGGTGAACAAATACTCGGTGATGGCTCCAGTGGTGGGTTCGAAGCAATAATCCACTAACTGGCCGACCCGATCGCCCCCATCGGTCCAGAGCTCTTGACCCCCCAACGGTAGCGCTTCCTCAAACCGGGGGGAAATGCCCTCACGCCCTCGGCGCACAATAATGCTGTCACTGCCAATGGATTCTAGTTGGACCCAGGGTACGGGGTTTTTCTCTGTGCCAAGAAAGCCTGACTTACAGATCAGTCCTTCGATTTGATGGTTTTTGAGGTCCACCAGCAGTTGCGAGACCTGACCGAGGGTTTCTGTGGTTTCGACATCAATGACTAAGCGATCGCAGATCTCACTTTGGCGCATTGGCGGCTGGGGCTGCTCAGACATAGGAATCGGCAAAAGGTTACCCCCATATCCTACTCGACCCCCCTGATTCCCCCTTGCCTCTGATGCCGACCCGCAATCCTGTTGGAACTTCTGTCATCAGGTACTAGCCCACCGTCCTCGGCTGACACAACCCAGCATCTTCTAGAACTGAAGGTGCAGTAAAGGGACATTGCCCTGCCAAAACCAGCGATCGGATGGAGTCATATTGCTGGGTTAAACCGCGAGACAGTAAGTGGGAATGCTTGCCCGCATACTGCCACAAATCCTGCTGCACCACATCCCAATAAATCGAGGAAAACTGAACAAAGTTGTAATTGCAAGCAGCCATGACTCGCTCAAGCCGACGATAGCGGTGGATAAACCAAGCAAGCAAGTACTGCCAGGTGCGGGGCAAGCGGTCCGAGAGGATTAAACTCAGCGCCTGGCTTTGTAATCGGGGCAGATAGTCCCTCAGCCAAAACTCCATCAAGCGGTAATAGCCAGGGTTATCAAAACAGGTAAAGTCCAGAATTTCGGCTAGGGTGACCTGGAATCGCTGCAGCAGATCTGTGGGGAAATAACAGACCCCTTGACACGCATCTTCGTGCAAATCACGCAAATTGTTGTAGCACTGATCCACCATGCCAAAATACCGCGCGATGTCGCGATCATCGGGGTGCAGCCCTGGCAAAAACTGAAAACAGGACCCCGCCAGCCGGTCCAGCATCATGTCG
The DNA here is from genome assembly GCA_027592485.1 of Cyanobacteriota bacterium. Lineage (GTDB taxonomy): Bacteria > Cyanobacteriota > Cyanobacteriia > Phormidesmidales > Phormidesmidaceae > PCC-6406. Next base: position 6,129 of record JAQCKL010000094.1, on the reverse strand, counting down.
TAATCCTGAAGCGTTTGTAACTGCAGGGCAGGCTGGTGGTAGTCCACGATCGCCTCCACATAGCGAGTCCACCCTTGTAGCTCGGCCTCGCAATGGTCACCTTTATCAGGGCTTAGCCAAACGCGATAAATCTCGTCTAAGATATTCCACTGATCGCAGGCGGGAACCCGCTGCCGCCCTTGCAGCAGGTGCTGCCAACCTTGGTGAAAAGCCGAGAATTGGCAGCCACCAGGGTAGATTAATTGATCTTGCTCGGCCAGCCGATCCAGGTGTCGTAACCAGCTAAATCGCTGTAGCCAAGGCCCTTGCGTCTGCTTTGAGAAGCAAGACAACCACAGCCCATTATCTTTGTCCTTAAGGGTATCGTCTGCAATCCCTTGGTACTGAGAGGAGGCCCCCACCTGAATGCTGCTGCTGGTCATCCTATCTGCGCCCCGAATATGCACCCTGATCACACACACTGAATCATGCGAATTTATAAGGGCAACCCTTATAAAGACACCTCAGACAAACTGTCCTAGTGTATTTAAAGACCTTAGACTGGGTAAAATCACCTCCTTTCAGCTAGGCTGTTTACCCTTTAGATTCCTTAATATCTACCATGGAAGACCCTAAGTGCACCTAGGGGGATGACCCCTGAAGCGGTCTAGACTTCAGCCGTTTTGAGCCATCTTGACCGAGGCCAGGGGAGCCCGCCTGGTAGCAGAAAAGACATGTCGCCGTCACCCGTCCGGCTAGGACAAGACTGCGAACCCCTTGGCTTCGAACCCCTAGGATCGCTCTGCATCCTCAGCGCAGCCAGCCTATATGGGCTGGTGCGGTAGCGATCGCTCAGCTCGGGGACAGTCACGGGAAACGAGCTAAACCCGATAGGATGAATTCAGCCAGTTATAGGGCACAATGCCCGACAACACTCTGACGGTCATCCTATTTACCCTCTGCATCCCTAACTAAGCCCATGTCCCTGTTTGATTGGTTTGCTAATCGTCGTAAAGCTGATCCGGTCCAGCCAGATGGCCGTGAACGTGACATCGCCGATGGGCTTTGGACCAAGTGTGAAGCCTGTAGCGTCATGTCCTACACCAAGGATCTCAAGGCCAATCAGCGGGTGTGCTCGGAATGTGGACACCACCATCGGGTCTTTAGTGACGAACGAATTCAGCAACTGATTGATCCAGAGACCTGGGTCTCTCTCAATGCCCAGATCACCCCTGAGGACCCTCTGAAGTTTCGCGATCGCAAGGCCTATAGTGATCGGATTCGCGAGACCCAGGCCAAAACCCATCTGCAGGATGCGGTGCAAACGGGCGTCGGCCAAATCGACGGCCTACCCGTTGCCCTGGGCGTTATGGACTTTCGGTTTATGGGAGGGAGTATGGGTTCGGTCGTGGGTGAAAAGCTCACTCGCCTGATCGAGCAGGGGACCCAGGCGCAGATGCCAGTGGTCATTGTTTGTGCGTCCGGGGGTGCCCGCATGCAGGAAGGCATGTTGAGCCTAATGCAAATGGCCAAAATCTCGGGAGCCTTAGAGCGCCATCGCGAGGCCCGTTTACTCTATATCCCTGTCCTCTCCCATCCGACTACCGGTGGCGTCACCGCCAGCTTTGCGATGCTCGGCGACATTATTCTGGCTGAGCCGAAAGCCACCATCGCCTTTGCCGGTCGTCGTGTGGTCGAACAAACCTTGCGAGAGAAACTCCCCGACGACTTCCAAACCGCAGAGTATTTACTCAGCCACGGCTTTGTCGATGCGATCATCCCTCGGACCCAACTCAAATCGACCCTAGCTCAATTGATTCGTCTCCATCAGCCCACACCAACCCTGGCGACCGTGTCTTAACCTGCTTTCCCCCAACTACAGCTCGCTCCGATGGTGATGCGACTTCTTGGCTAGCACCCTAGACACAGGGATGCTATTTGGAGCGAAAACACTGCTCTTAGCCTTGGGAATAGGGCCATTCGGTGGCATGATATTCATTACTAGGAACTCAATTTTCACAGTAAACCTTGTACTAAGAGGGCTGAGACCAACCATTTGGACGAGAGGTCAATGGCTCAAGTGTTGAGTGCTGGCCCTACCCAAGATCACCCTCAGTGCAAATCACCTTGGATGTTGAGTCTGCTGTGTTGCGTGATAGATCACCTATCAAAATCTTGAGGAGAACCATGTTTAGAAAGTGCCTTTGGCTAGTCGCAGTTGCTGTATTGGTCTTTAGCCAATGGGTTGCAGGTCCAGCGATCGCAGCGGAACTGGACGCAGCAACCCGAACGGTGCCTTTAAATGATCAGGGTGACACCCTTGTGCTGTCCCTAGATCAGGTGGCTCGTGGTCGCAAAAAGTTCAACAATAGCTGCGCCATTTGCCACAACAGCGGCATTACCAAAACCAACCCCACAGTTGGCCTTGATTCAGAAAGCCTAGCCGGTGCCCTGCCTCCTCGAGACAATATTGAAGCTTTAGTTGCTTATTTGAAGGAACCCATGACCTACGATGGGTTGAGCGATATTTCGTCGCTACATCCCAGCATGAAAAGCAGCGATATCTATCCGTTGATGCGCGGGCTCACCGATGAGGATTTGGTGGCGCTTTCGGGTCATATCCTGATCCAGCCCAAGATCATGGGTCCTCTTTGGGGCGGTGGTAAGAGTAAGGTTTCCGCCCCTGGCCTTGGGAACGCTTAAAGGCTGATGGTCAGCCCCAATTGAATTGGGGCTGACCCTGTTAGATTACTTGTTAGGTTCTATCAACCCTGGGCGGGCTGTTGATTATGGCTTAATCAGCCATCTTGGCAATAGCCCCAAGTCTTGCGGTAATGTTTAGACAAGACGCTTCCGTCCTGAGCCATCTTGTTGGGATGGGTAATTCACTCAATCACGTTAGAGGTAACAATGAAAAAGATTGCACATGCGCTTCGTAGTCTGACGGTTGTGTGCTTGGCCTTTGCGATGGTCATTGGCACTGTGGCCCTAGCAGCTTCCCCTGCCTTGGCCGCTGACTATGAAGTGAAGATGGGCTCTGACTCGGGTCTATTGGTATTTGAACCGGCTGAGATTTCTGTAAAGGCTGGCGATACGGTCACTTGGGTCAATAACAAAATGGCCCCCCACAACGTCATTTTTGACGACGCAATTATTCCTGGGGGCGACAAGGCTTTAGCGGCTAAGCTTGCCCACGATCAGCTCACCTTCTCCCCTGGTGAGTCCTATTCCACCACCTTCACCGCAGACATGCCTTCTGGCACCTACACCTACTTCTGTGCACCCCACCGTGGCGCTGGCATGGTCGGCAAGATCACTGTCGAGTAGACCGGACGACTGGGTTAACGTCTGATTGGGGTTAATACCTGTTCAAAAAACCGCCTTCTTAATCGAGGGCGGTTTTTTGGTAGTGAATAGGGCCATATACAGCGCTGGCCACTTTGCTGAGGACGCCGTGTATCCGCCTGAGGCCTTGCACGGAAATGAAATGGCCTCAAGTCTTATCCTCATCGGACCAGCGACTGCTTTGGCGACATTAGGTGGGACCCAATTGCACGGTGTAAGGGGCAAGAAAACAGTCTTGGGCCGTGGCTTGGATTTCCTCCAGGGTAATCGCCGCGATCGCCTCTTGAAAGGACTGATCAAATCCCGTACCCAAACCCAACACCTCATACCAGCCGAGAAGCTGAGCGATTTGCGTATTGGTCTGTTTGCCCAAGGCATATTGCCCAAGCAATTTGTTTTTAGATGCGGTCAACTCCTCCGGGGTCAAAGCCTCCGTGATCAGCCGCTCCGACTCATAGCGCAGCCCCTCCAAAGCCACAGCGGTATTCTCAGGGGCTGTCCCCATATAAGCTACAAACTGAGACATCCCTAACCGGGTGGGATAAAACGCCGACACATCGTAGGCTAGGCCTCTTTTTTCCCGCAGTTCCACAAACAAACGGCTAGAGAGGCCATTGCCCAAGTAAGTACTAATTAACTTCAATACCCCATAGATCGGGTGCTTTACCGGGGGGGCTTGGTAGCCCACCATGACAATGGTCTGATTGGTATCTTGGGGCAGAACCTGCTGACTCGGCTGGTTGGGCAAGGGGGGATAAATCAGATCGGGTACCCGTTCAGTGGGGGCTTGCCAATCGCCAAAATGCTGCGCCACCAAATTGACTGCTGCCTCAGGGGAGATCCGCCCGCAAATGGAGATCACCATATTGTCAGGGCGAAAATAGGTCTGGTGGATCTTGAGTAGCTGATCCTGGGTAAAGCTGGAGACGGTTTCAACGGTCCCAATGCCTGGGCGGGCATAGGGATGATCACCATACATGGCCGCGCGCAGGGCGTTATACGCCACCGTAAAGGACTGCTCCTGCATGGAGCGAATGCTTTGGAGGGTGAGCCGCTGCTCGAGATCGAGTTCTGCCTCGGGGAAGGCGGGCGATCTCAGTAAATGGGCCGCCAGGGTCAGCACCGGTTCAAAGTCTGCCGATACCGTCTTCAGGCTGAGTAAGCTGTAATCAGCGGAGGTATCACTGCTGAGGCTGGCCCCCATGGATTCCACCTGTTCAGCAATCTCCATGGAAGACAGGCGATCGGTGCCTTTGGTCAGCAAAGCGGTCAATAGGGCAAATAAACCCGCCTCAGAGGAGCGCTCATGGCCGGTCCCTGCCCGCACAAACAACCGGGCGGCCACAATATCCGCCACCGGATTCTCGGTCACTAGCACCACTAGGCCGTTGTCGAGAACCGTACGGTGGAGTTGGGGGCGCACGGACGAAAGAAATGGGGGCATGGTGTCGAGATCAACTTTGGGGGAGTAGGACGGTGACGGCATAGGTGTCCGGGGACAAAAACCGTTGGGCTAAGGCCGCTAGGGATGCACCGCTATGGGCTTGTACCCGCTCAGTATAGGTGTAACTGTCCTCAGGATTGCCGACCGTGCTGTAGTAGCCATAGAGCCCTGCCAATTGGCCTGGGCTCTCAATCGAAAAGGCAAAGTCGTTACACAAGAGCCGTTTTGCCCGTGCCAGCTCGGCCGGATCGATGGGCACATAGGTGAGGGCGGCGAGGCGATCGCAAATCAGCGCCTCCACTGCAGTCAGCTTATCGGGCGTTAGCCACACCTGTAATGTAAACAAGCTGGCTTCCTTTTGAAGGGAAAATCCACTACTAATATCCAGCACCCACTGCCGTTCTTCCCGGAGTTCTCGCACCAAGCGTGAGCTTCGACCTTCGGCCAACAGCACCGAGAGTAGATCCATCCCACAGGCTGCATCCAGCTGCTCTATGCCGGGGCCAGTCCAGGCCATTAACAGACGGGCCTGCTCTAATCGGGGCAAATGTAGGGTTTGGCGACGAATCCCCTGCCAACGGTGGGCAGAGGCGGCGACTGGCGCTGGACAAGGGGCAGTAGGGGGAAACCCCCGAAAGCTATGGCGCATCATTTCCAGGGTTGGCTCCAGGGGGATGCCCCCCGCAATCACCACCGTCATATTTTCGGGTTGGTAGTGAGCTTGGTGAAAGCACCGCATCGCTTCCGGAGAAAATGCTTCTAAATGTTCCACCGCCCCCAACACCGAACGGCCATAGGGATGGGTGGGATACACCTGCTCAGACAGGGCCTGTAACCCTAACCAGTCTGGATCATCCTGGGACTGGCGAAGCTCCTCTAAAACCACATAACGCTCTCGCACAAACTCATCGGCTGGGATAGCAGCGTGCAGCACTAAATCAGCCAAATGGGGCAGGGTCTCTGACAGATGGGCTGCCGCCACGGTCATATAAAAGTGGGCGTAGTCATGGCTAGTGGCGGCGTTGCTGGTGCCCCCCTGGGCCTCAATCGCATAGTCGAACTGTCCTGGCAGTAGGGTATCTGTCCCCTTGAAAATCATGTGCTCCAAAAAATGAGCCATACCCGTCCAATCAGCGGGTTCAGCCCTGGCCCCGGCCTTGACCCAGACATCGGCTACCACGACGGGTGTCGTCGGCATGTAGTGATGTATCAAGGTCAGCCCATTGTCTAAATGATTAACCGTTGCCGGGAAGGCCGGTGTGGTGGGGAGGGTAATCAAAATAATTAAGGTTGGGTGTAACTGCCAACGTTTCGTTTTTAGCTGGCGAGCCATTAGCTGCAATGGTAATGTTCAGTGATGA
>JAQCKL010000093.1 GCA_027592485.1 Cyanobacteriota bacterium | reverse complement strand
TACTTGTCGCAACTTATACCCTGAGAGCTTTTATTACTTCAAGACCGACTTTTCAAACATCCTCTTAGTCTCACTCAATGTGACTGCAAGCGTCTCTTGTACGAGCTGACAGATATATTGCTTTGTAATCTACCAAGATTAAATCCAAATTGCATTGGATGTTTTTTTGAACTTAGTAGGACTTTCTTTTGAACTTTAGAATTGATGTTCAGAAAGCAAAAATTAATCGCTAATTTGTTAATTCCGCTACAGATTGCTGCCGCCAAGCTTGGGGAGAGGTGCCATTAAATTGACGGAATTGTCGTGTGAAATATCCGGCATCGGTATAGCCGCAGGACTCCGCCACCTGTCGAACGGGTTGGGTCGTATTGGTTAATAAAATCTTCGCCTCAGCCATCCGTCGTTCAATCACCCACCGCTTGACCGTGCGCCCGGTTTGCTCCTGCACCAAATTGGTCAGATAAGCCGGTGAATAGCCTGCAGCCTGGGCGACTTCCTTGAGGTTAATGGATTGCCGGTAGTGGGCTTCGATGTATCTAAAGACGGCTGACAGCTTCGGGCAGTTGGGGAAAAAGTCGTTATCTGACTGCCCCAGATGAGGATCTAATGAATCCTCTGAATGTCCTGTTTTTGGGTCATTTGCGGCATTTTTCCCATACAGGCGTGAGAGCTGATCATGGCGCTTGAGACGGGAGTTGATCGCCGCCAGGAATTGCTCAACGGTACAGGGCTTGGTGAGATAGTCGTCAGCCCCCATTTCCATAGCTTGCCGCAGATCGGCCATGGTGACTTTGGCGGTCAAAAAAATCAACGGAATGGAAGCTGTATCCTGGCGTTGGCGCAGGGCAGATAGAACAGAATAGCCGTCCATATCCGGCATCATAATGTCACACACAATCAAGTCAGGCCGCTGGCTTTGGGCGAGTTCCATACCCGTTGCCCCGTCCCCCGCACCAAAGGCACGAAACCCTTCAAACTCCAAACATTTTAGAAAGATATTGCGCGTCTGGCGCTCATCTTCAATAACCAGTACGGTTCTCATGACAACTCCAGAAATTTGAATTTCAGGAGGGTTCAAAAAAGGATGCTTTGATACAAAACTTCGCTTCCAAAATGCATTTAGGTCAAAAAAGAAGCGGGCATCAATACTTTTTGGCCCTTTGCATGTCTTAATTAATTATTCTTTGAAGCGGTATTTTGCGGTGTAATTCAATACCATTTGGTGAAGGCATCGCCTTCTCACAATGGTGTCAAACCTTTACGCTGAAGGGGTTATGGAGCCCATGCCTGCTTAAACATTACGCAATGTTTCCATGGCCCACAATGACTGGCTGTCCCCGTTCCATTTGCCCCCCTCCCCCACCGTGGGGCAATCCCTAGGGCAACTCCGCCGCCAACACCAGCTCATTCTGAACGCGGTGGGGGAGGGGGTTTATGGCCTCGATCTGCAAGGCAACGTCACCTTTGTAAATCCTGCCGCCGCCGCCATGATCGATTGGCCCATGGATGAGCTGATTGGCCAGTCCATGCATGCGGTTTTACACCATTCCCATACCGATGGCACCCTCTACCCCCGCGAAGCTTGCCCCATCTATGCGGCCCTCCAGGATGGCAGCATTCATCGGGTCACGACGGAGGTGTTTTGGCGCAAGGATGGGACCCACTTTCCGGTGGAATATATCAGCACCCCCATGCACGATGAAGCGGGGAAGCTGATCGGGGCGGTGGTGACGTTTCGGGATATTACCCAACGACGCTGGGCCGAAGCGGTGCTGCAACGCACCAACGAAGAACTCGAACTGAAGGTCCAGGAGCGCACCGCTAAACTCCGCCAAGCAAACCATCAACTGCAAGAACTGAGCGAGATGCGATCGCGCTTCGTCGCCATGGTCTGCCATGAATTTCGCAACCCGCTGAACAATATCGCCCTGTCGGTGTCGTCCCTAAACCGTTATGACGCCCAGCTCCAGCCAGCGGAAAAAGCCAGCTACTTACGTACCATCCAAGCCAATGTCGAACGCATGACCCTGATGATCGATGACATTTTAGTCATTGGCAAAATTGAGGCCAAGGTGCTGGAAATCAGCACCCAGTCTCTGGACTTGATCGCGTTCTGTCAAACCTTGCTCGCCGAACAGGAATACCAGCGCCCCCAGGCTCCCATTCAATTTTCTTGTCGCCACCGGCAAGTCTTGGCCAGCCTGGACGAGCGGCTATTGAGATCCATTTTGGGTAATCTGCTGTCCAACGCCATCCGCTATACCCCCAACCACCAGAGCATTCAGCTTCGGCTCAGCAAACGGCAAAACCAACTGATTTTACAGGTCCAGGACGAGGGCATTGGCATTTTGCCGGTGGATCGAGGCCACCTGTTTGAACCCTTTTATCGGGGCCGTAACGTCAGCAATATTCCAGGAACGGGGCTGGGGTTGAGCATCGTTAAACAGTTTGTAGATTTGCAACACGGCTCCATTACAGTCAAAAGCAAGATTGATCAAGGCACCATCTTTACCGTCAGATTGCCCACCGATCACTCAGCAGCCGCCAGTTAAAATTCCTGGGCTTTAGCCCTGCCCATAAGCTGCCCAATCAAACCGTCCGTCTCGTTTTGTCCTGCCCCCCTGATTTTCCCTACGGCTGAGCGCCATGAGTTTATTTAAGCAACAACGTCCGGTCACAGACCCCCAGCACATCCAGCAGATTAAAGCCTGGACCTACGATATCTTGCCCCTATCGGCAGATATCCCCATCTCCATTAGCCAGCTCCAATGCCATGAGCCGGGTTGTCCCCCCATTGAAACGGTAATTGCGGTGATGGGCCAACCGCCGCGAACCTTCAAAATTCATGCTGCCGCAGTTGAGCTGAGCTATGACGCCGTTGCCGAAGCCTTGGCCGGTCACTCCCCCCATTGATCGATGGAGTGGGCGAAAAATGTTCACCGCAAACTTTCTGAGAGAAAGGCAGTCAAGGATAATGCCGAGACTCTGAGGAGTCCTGTCGTTTCTTCAAGGTAAATCACACCATGGCAACAGCAACAGCAGGCGTGCCAGTCACCGTTTTGACCGGTTATTTGGGAGCCGGTAAAACCACGTTACTCAACCGGATCTTGACCTACGAGCATGGCAAAAAAGTTGCCGTCATTGTGAATGAGTTCGGCGAAGTGGGTATCGACAATCAATTGGTGATTGATGCCGATGAAGAAATTTTTGAAATGAACAATGGCTGCATCTGTTGCACCGTGCGTGGGGATTTGATTCGGATCATCAACAATCTGATGCAGCGTCGCGACAAATTTGACCATCTCGTCATTGAGACTACGGGTTTGGCAGATCCGGCTCCGGTGATTCAAACCTTTTTTGTGGACGAGGATATTCAGGCTCAACTGGCACTGGATGCGGTGGTTACCGTGGTGGATGCCAAGCACATTTCCCAGCACTGGGACAGTGATGAAGCCCAGGAGCAAATCGCCTTTGCCGATGTGATTTTGCTGAACAAAATCGACTTGGTCAGCGAGACCGAATTGGTGGAGCTAGAGCGTCGAATTCTCGATATGAATGCCATGGTGAAGATCTACCGCACCCAAAATGCCGAGCTGGCCATTGAGTCAATTTTGGGGGTCAGAGCCTTTGACCTCGATCGCGCCCTCCAAGTTGATCCAGAATTCTTGAATGAAGATGCCCACGAGCATGATGAGTCGGTATACTCTTTTGCGATCGTCGAGGATCATCCCCTAGATGAAGACAAACTCAGCACCTGGGTAACGGACCTGCTGCAAACGAAGGGTCCCGACATTTTCCGCATGAAGGGCATCCTCAACCTGGCGGGGGAGGCCAATCGCTATGTGTTCCAGGGGGTGCACATGATTTTTGATGGTCGCAGCGATCGCCCCTGGAAACCCGACGAATCTCGCCGCAGTGAGATGGTATTTATTGGCCGCAATCTGGACGAGGCCGCCCTGCGCCAAGGCTTTCGGACTTGTTTGGCGTGAAAACAGCCCCCTTAAAATTCACCAAGCAGTGGCGACATGCCCTCACTGACTATGGGACGGCTTTAGCCTGGTCTCCCGACGGGACATGGCTAGCGGCAGCGTCTGCCGCCGGGGATGTCGCCCTCCATGGCTTAACTGACACGGTCCTAACGTTACGTCCAGCCGATGGCCAAGCCATGAGTGCGTTGGGCTTTGCGAGCAGTGGTCAATGGTTGGCGGCGGCGGGGCAGGGGGGGAATTTAACCGTCTGGGATATGGGGACGTCCCGTCCCGCCATCGCCTTTACCCAATCCCACGCTGGTACGTGGATTGACCAACTGGCTTGGCATCCCAGTCAGAATCATCTTGCCTATGGCATTGGCTCCCAAGTGCAAATTTGGGACGTGGATCAAAAAACGCCCTTAGCAACCCTGAACTTTGAGAAGTCCTCGGCCCTCCATTTGGCCTGGCATCCCGCTGGTGATCGATTGGCGGTGAGTGGCCATGGGGGCGTCCAGGTCTGGGCGACCGATAATTGGAGCGCCGAACCGACGCGGGTTGCAGTGCCGGGGGCGAGTCTATACAGCGCTTGGTCCCCAGAAGGCCGCTATCTCAGCTCGGGTAATTTAGACCGCACCCTCACCGTAGCGGAATGGGACAGTCCCCCGCCTTGGTTGATGCAGGGCTTCCCTGGCAAGGTGCGCCAATTGGCTTGGTCTACCCCCATGACCAAATCTGGCGCGCCGTTGGTCGCCGCTGCCTGTGTGGAGGGAGTGACCGTGTGGGAGCGGGATCGTGGCTCAGGGCAAGGCTGGCGATCGCGGGTTTTACAACACCATCTAGAGCGGGTCAACGGTATTGCCTTTCAGCCCGAGACCCTGTTGCTGGCCTCTGCGGCTCAAGATGGCAGCATTGCCCTGTGGGACCAGGGCAAAAAATTAGCCCAAACCCTCAAGTTCCCGAATGGGGGCTGCTCTGCCTTGGCCTGGCATCCTATCGAGCCGGGGTTTGTGGTGGCAGGAACCGAGGGTGACCTGGTGTTTTGGCAACAGGCAACAAGGTCCAAGGGCTTTGGATAAAGCCTGAATTAGCCTTGGAAAATTCCTTAGAAGGGGAAGTTAGCCTGACAGGTTGCCAAAATCTGATGGTCAGTTTCGCTCAGGGTCTCAATGGCGTGAAAGCCTGCGGGCACCATGGTCGGAACGGCTCCGGTGGCCGAGGCGATCGCCCCGTTAGTGGCCAACGCGACTGGGTAGGAATAAGCCGTTTGGTCGTAGCTATTGACGATAGTAAGGTCCAAGCTGCTCGCTGTAACCTGTCCGTGGAAACAGTCAAAGGATGAGGACGGCATGTAGAACGCACCGACCGCTTGCCCTGCCTGCACTTCCATGACCAGGTAGGTCGCGCCCACTGCTTGGGGCTGAGGCGATTCACCATAGAGGTAAACCCCATCCGTCAAAGTACCGGTTTCAAGGGCTGGAGGCGTCGATGCCACTGCAGTTTCAGCAGCCATAGGTAGAGCACTGGTCAACAAGCCCAAACTCAATGCCAGTAACACCAAGGGACGCTTCACGAAACTGAATAACACTGTCCAGGAAAGTTGAGGAGCGAGTTCCTGAGCCAAGGGTGCGAAGGTCATGATAGATGGCAAAAGTGGTGACGTTATTTAATATCAACCCTGGCCAACAATTTTCCGGTGACAACGAGGAATTACCCAAATGATTTTGCTCCGGGCTCCCTATGACTCAAATCACAGAGAACCGTGATAAAGCCGCTAACCCTTGATATACCTAAACAGTTTTACCCAGTTAAGTTGTTGAAACGCGACCCCCGCTTCTAGATATTCCAGCTCGGGCAACTCAGGATCCAACCGCACAACCTGCTCTAAAGCCTTTTGAGCGGGGTAGGGTTGCCACTGATAGACATAGACAAAGGTTAAGTAGGCCCAACCGTAGGGATCCTCTGGGGCGACCCTGGTAATTTGCGTCAGGGTATCAATGGCCTCTGGTCCCTTTTGCTGAAGGATTTGGGCCAATAGCAAGGCATACAGCCACTCTAGATGGTCTGGTTCCTGGTTCAATCGTTGGCGCATCAGCAATTCGGTCTGCACCAGGTAGTCTTGCTGGGGGTCGTACTGGTTAAGCGGCCCCACCGCCTTGAACACCGGGTCAATATCGCCGGTTTCTAGGCCGACGGAGAGTTGCCGGAGGCGCGTCACGAGATCCACCGTAGGTGCTGGCTCGGCGGGGGGCTGGGTGGCGACCAGTTGCACTGTGGTTTCTGGCAGGGGGAGCGATCGCGTTTCTCCGGTTTGGCGATCCAGATATTCGGCCTTCAGTCGGTACATCCCTAGGGGGGCATCGGCGGGGGGGGAAACTGACAACCGTTCCACCACCTCAAAGCCATTTTCTTCGGGATCGGCCCCTGCATAGAGCTGCCCCAAGCCAATGCCGTGATCGCTGATCCATTGCTGGCGCGTCTGATGCGTTGCCAATCCACTATCCGTTGCCACCTCTAGTTGCCAGGTCAGAAGCAACGCCCCCTGGGTCAGATCAGACCAAGGTCCTTGCAAGCGATAGGTAACGGGGCTGGCTTGTCCCACCCCAATTTTTTCTGGCACCTCTACGGATGCTATTGAAACAGCTGTTAAGGGTTGACTCAGGGGATTAACGGTCACCGGATACACCTGACGGCGGTGGATTCGCAGCAAGCTCTCATCGGGCAATGTCCACTGTCGATAGACCGGTAGGTCAGGATCGCCCTCGATCAATTCTCTGAGCCGTATTTGGCCCGGCGCTATGGGGCCATAAACGCCTTGATCATCGGTTTTGGTTAAGTACCAGTTCAGGGCATGGGCATCGGCCTCAGCCGTTTCGATATCTGTGGCGAGCTGGCGGCTATTCACCTGAAAATTGGCCAGCCCTCCATAAAAATCCATATTGAGCGGATTAAATTCAGCGGTATTCACCACCATGCCTAAGTTGGGCTTTAACCAGGGATCCGCTTCAACCATGGCCTGAACCACCTCATGATTGGGCCAGGGCTCCCCCCGATAGGGCCATTTAGCACCTATGTTCAGAAAAGGCGGTCTAGGTAAGGGAAAGAGAAACAGTAGGACCCAAAGGGCTGAGAGGGTGGCAGTGCCCCAGCGTAACCAGCGTTGCCAGGGGCGATCGCGCCAGGTCAACACCTGAGCAAAAGCCATCAGCACCATGGGCAAGGCCGGGACGAGTAACCGAGGGACTTTATTGGACCCCAGGGAGCCCAGAATATAGATCCCCATCAAAAAGGCAGCTAGCCAAGCTTTTCTGGGCCGTTTTGCGTCTCGCCAGAGGGCATTACCCTGGGGCGATTTCACCGCTTGCTTGCCTTGCCCTTGCCAGAACGGTTGTAGCCGTTGCACGGCCCAAACCCCAATGGTCGTCACCAGAATCGGCCACAGCACCATGACGGGTAAAGACCTGAGGTAATACAACCAACCGGCTAGGGTATTGGCCTGGGGGGTCGTGCCGTAAATTACCCCATAGGCGCTCCCTTGGAGGGCGGTGTTGATGACCGTTAGCCAATTGGTACTAAACCAAGGCCAGATTACGCCCCAGCCCAAACCCATCATTGCCGCCATTTGCACCAGTCGGTGCCAATGGCGGCACCAGAGACTATGTCCGATGGCCCAGATCAAAGGCGGAATCAAAAAGAGTAAAGCTGATGTGCGGGTCAAAAAGCAGCACCCTAAGGCTAAACCCGATAGGATGGCGAAAATCCATTGCCGACTGGGCCTCTCTGCCATCCACCAATAGGTTAGAACCGCAAAGGTGGCAGCGAATACGGCGGTCATGCCGTAGTCCAGCAAATAATCGAGCCGGAGCTGTATCAGCTCTGGTGACAGTAGCGTCAGGCCAGCCGCCCAGAGCCCCGCCTGCCGTGAAAATAATCGGCGTCCGGCGGCATAAACCGCGATCAGCAAAATGAGCGTAAACCCAAGATTGACCCCGAGCCCCGCATCAACGCCGGGACCTAGCCCCATAAAAAACGGCACCGTTAGGAGGTAGACCAGCGGGGCTCGCTGGGTCGGAGCCTGCTGCCAGAGAGTTTGCCACCAATCGCCATCAAACCACCGGGGGGATTGCAAGACTCGCCAGTGATTCAAGGCATGGTTGAGGTGGTTGCCTTGATCCCAAGCGGGGATGCTTTGGTCCAGGTGGATCCAGGTCAGATCACAGCATAGGACCAAGCCCCACAACCCGCCCAAAATCAGGACATCTTGCAGAAGCGGCGATCGCTGAGGGAATTTCACAAAGGTGCTGGAGTCAGGAGGGGCATCACTACGATTAACACAGATAGCAGACTGAATCCCATCGGTCACTCCAGTAGGGCTCTGATAGATAAACTGAGACCAAAAATAGGGCCTCGTTAGGCATTCAGGACAAAAATGCAGCCGATACCCTTAGGGATCGGTTCAAACAGACCTGTTCCCGATAGATCAGAATGTTTACCAATTTTTAACAAGAGGATTATTGTTGGCATCCGCCAACAAACCCTGGACAGTCTATGGAGGCGAGGCTCATCCCTCCTATACAATTGATCCCATAAAGCCTAAAGCCAATTTTCGATATCTCTTCCTTTAACAACCCATGTCTTTAACCGTAAGTGATGCCACTTTTGACACTGAAGTCCTTGGCTCCCAGATTCCTGTTCTGGTCCACTTTTGGGCACCCTGGTGTGGCCTCTGCCGGATGATTGAGCCATTGCTCCAAACCTTCCAGGGTGAATGGGAGGGCCAGGTTCGGCTGATCGACATCAACGCCGATGAGAATTTGAAGCTGGCCAACCAATACCGGTTGACCACATTGCCGACCCTAATGCTGTTTGAAGATGGGGTGATCCATCACCGTCTAGATAGCTTTCGAGGCAAAGAGGAGCTGCGAGCTGCCTTGGATGGTTTCATGCAAACCCAACAACTGAGCAGCCATCGCTGTCGCCAAGGCCAAAGTATCACTTATCGGAATCGATAGAGGGCTTGGACTGGGGGGGCAGATAACCGGTAATCAAGAAGTCGGGACCACAGGTCACTAATTTGAACTGTTCTAAGGCGATCGCCCTATTCATTTCTTCTAACCCGAGTTCACCTACCGGGGAAGGGGCCTGAGTCCCCCCAATAATTTTGGGGGCGACAAAGGCCCACACTTTTTGAACACAATGTTGGGCGATCGCGGCGGCAGCCAACTGACCACCGCACTCCCATAGCACCGTTAGATGGCCCCTTTGATAAAGGTCTTCCAGGACCGCTTGAGGGGTTAGTGTTGCCAAACAAACCACCTCAACCCCTTGTTTCTCAAGATGTTGGCGAATTTTGGTGTCTGCTTGAGGACCACAAAACACCACCGTGGGAGCCTCCCGTTGATCCCAGAGGTGGGCCGTTTCAGGCAAATTAAGCTGACGACTCATCACGACCCGTAACGGCGGGTGATTCCCCTGGCCATGGGGGGTCAAGTGAGGGTCATCTTGACGTACGGTATTGCCCCCGACAATCACAGCATCACAGCGATTGCGCAAACGGTGGACTTCGCGGCGCGCAACGGGGCCGGTCACCCAGGCACTATGGCCCGTACGGGTCGCAATTTTGCCATCTAGGGTCATGGCATATTTCAAAATTCCAAAGGGTCGCTGATATTTGATGCGATGGACAAAGGCTTCATTGAGCTGTCCGCAAGCTTCCGTTTCCACCCCTACGGTGACCTGAACATTATTTTGGCGCAGACGCTCGATCCCGCCCCCTGAAACCCGAGGATCAGGATCGACCATCCCGACAACCACCCTGCTGATCCCTGCCGCCAAAATCGCTTCTGTACAGGGAGGAGTCCGACCCGTGTGATTACAGGGTTCGAGGTTGACGTAGAGGGTTGCCCCCTGGGCAGCAACCCCTGCTTCCCGTAAGGCAAAGACTTCGGCATGGGGTTGCCCGGCCTGGGGGTGATAGCCTTGGCCCACCACTTGATCACCTTTAACAATCACAGCACCCACTAGGGGGTTGGGGGCAGTTTGCCCAGCGGCTTGTGCAGCCAGGGTGAGGCATTGCTGCATGAAGGCGCGATCGCGATCAGAACGGTCGGACAAGGGAAACCTCTGAAATCAATGGGGTGAATCCCAATCTATAACCCGTCCTAATAACGGGGGACAGCGGGATCAACCTTGGCGGAATAGGCGTCAATGCCGCCCACCACATTTTTGACTTGGGTAAACCCCTGGCCCGATAACCACTGACACATTTGGGCAGAGCGCATGCCGTGATGGCACAGGACGATGGTTTCTTGGTCTGCTTCAAATTGACTATGAATCTGATCCTGCCAAGCAGAAAACTGGCTCAGGGGGAGATTAGTAAAACCAGCGATCGCGGCTAAAGCCAGCTCTTGAGGCTCTCGCACGTCAATCAGTTGGACGACAGATGGCTTTGCTGACAAAACTTCAGCCAGGGCATTTACATCAA
Source organism: Cyanobacteriota bacterium (assembly GCA_027592485.1). Taxonomy (GTDB): domain Bacteria; phylum Cyanobacteriota; class Cyanobacteriia; order Phormidesmidales; family Phormidesmidaceae; genus PCC-6406. The sequence goes on along the minus strand of JAQCKL010000093.1, from coordinate 820 downwards.
TTTCTGTAAAAGGGAGTGGACTTGCCATTATCACCAGGGCTGCCTTGATTGAGAGGGCGTTGGAGCAAATTCTATCGCACCCGACCTTCTTAGAGAACGCCCCAGATATAGCGTTAGCCCCTTACGTAAAAACCAAGGACCCTTGACGAAATCGTGGATGTAGTGCATCCAGGGAAACTGGAGGGCGTTAGCCAGAGGATTTTATTTTCCCCCTAGGGGCAACTCGCATAAGTGATACCCATGTGACCCATGGTCGACCCTATGCAGCTCGTAAGTAGCATTGGACGGTTCCTAGGGAATATTCAAGGCAGAGCAGGAATGAGCTGATCCCCTGTTTTAAATGGCGGCATATGGGGAACTTATAACTACAGCAGTCATTTCCCTGGAGTGACATGAGTCTTTTCTATCTTGAGCTATCAGATCTTCAAGGGCCAGTATGGAAGCTGATAGCGACTGATTTTCAAATCAGATGGGATCTTTGGCTGCAGAAGACAGCATGGCTGTATCCCGAAATACATTAACCAGAAAAGTACTAGATTCCGCATGAGAAGCGCAGAAAAAAACCTAAAAGAGAAATCCAGCAAAGAGACGCTTAACTGGATTGACCCACTGAAGGCCATAGGTATTATCACAGTGGTGGCTGGCCATGTATATGGAGGGAAAACACAGGACTTTATCTTTGTATTTCACATGCCATTATTCTTTTTCTTGGGCGGATTTTTGTTGCGGACAAGAGATAATTATTTTGAATACTTCAAGTCTAAGGCGATCTATTTAATTGTGCCATACATATCTTTTTTATGTCTTATTTTTCCGATTC
>JAQCKL010000092.1 GCA_027592485.1 Cyanobacteriota bacterium | reverse complement strand
CGGTGACGGTGCGGCAGGATTGGGGGAGGCTGGCGACGCTGGCGGCGGTGCGCTGGGCGATGGTGGCGAGGGGTTCTGGTGTCACTTGCAGTTCACCGTTGGTCATGACCCGTTGCAGCAACGGTTGGGTGCCCTCGGGGGGCGGTTCCGTCGCCAACCCTAAAACATCTTTATGGGCGCTACCGTCTGCACCGTAACGAAATACCTGCTTACAACCCGGATAGGTAATTTTGCCACTGGCTTCTTTCATCACCGGAATGCCGTCAATGTCCACCAGTTTATAGACGCCATTAACGGGGTCACCGGTCACCAGGCGAGTGCCAAACCCATAGCCATCGATGCAGGCTCCGGCTTGGTTTAATCGGGTGATTTCGTATTCGTCTAGGTCACCGCTGGCAAAAATTGACACATCGGGCAGTAATGCCCGCACCTGTTGGGACAGACGGGCCAAGTCCCCAGAGTCGAGGCGCACCCCGGCTAAGGCGGACGTGCCGGTTTGGCGATGCTCCGCTAAATATCGTGCCGCCGCCACGGTGTCGTAGGTGTCGATCAGCAGGGGAGCCCCAGGAAAGTAACGGTGGAACGCCTCAAAGGCGTCGGCTTCGCTCCCAGCAATGGCGGTGATGGCCATCACCAGGGCATGGGCCATGGTGCCGACGGGTTTTTGCCCCAGTTGCAGCGCCGCCCACACATTCGAGGTGGCGGTGAGGCCACCGGCGATCGCCGCCCGCGCCGCCCAGATCGCCCCCTGGGGACTAAAGGCGCGCCGGGTGCCAAACTCCAGCAGCATGGCTTCGGGGCCGGTTACATCCCGCAAGCGGGCGGCGCGGGTGGCAATCAGGGTTTGGTAATTGAGGGTATTGAGCAGATAGGTTTCGACAATTTGGGCCTGCCACAGGGGCGCTTCGATGCGGAGCAGCGGCTCATTGGCAAACATGGCCGTGCCTTCGGGGACGGCCCAGACATCGCCGGTAAACCGCGCCCCGGAGAGCAAGTCCCAAAAACGAGGTGGGGCCTGGTCGAAAATGCCGGTGCCCTTGAGCGCGTCGAGGTGGCGATCGCTAAAGTGAAAATTTTGCAGAAACTCTAGGGCCTGGGTCAGCCCCATGGCAATCAGATAACCCAAGTTTTTGGGCAGGCGACGGGCAAACAGCTCAAAGCTGGCCCGTCGTTGATCTAGCCCTTCCCCCGCATAGCAGGCGGTCATGGTGAGCTGGTACAGGTCTGTCAGCAGGCTGTAGTCGTCGGGGGTGACCAGTAAGGGTGAAAGGGTCATTTAGGGGGTTCTCGCATGACTTATGGTTATTTTAACCATAAACATTCAAGATATTCCGGAAGGCCCATGAAGTTTTTATGGGAATTGAGCCCAGGAATGCGGTTGAAGTACCGGCAAGATCCAGGACTTACGGTGATTCTGAAGTTTGAATCTCAAGGGCTTTTGGTGGTTTTCATGAATACCATCCACTCTATTACCCCTCAGGTAATCCATTCACCCACGATTATGAATTGGCGATCGCTGGGTGAGTACTGCCAGCAAAGGGCACGGGTGGCGGTCACCCAGCCACAGATGACGGTGGTGTCCCAGCGGGGGGCAATATAGCCATGGATGATGGGACTCGCCGCGATCGCCGCGCCCCGCGCCGAAGCGGCGGCGGGGGTATCGCACCTCAGTTGGCTACCGTGGGTGAACGCGGCCAAGACAATCGGGGCGCTGTCGATCCCGAGAATGAAATACTGGCCCCTGTCGGCGGATGTATGGGTGGTGGAGATCGCGTAAGCGCTGACATGACTGAGCCCGAAATCACCCCGGCACCAATCGGTGATCCCATGCTCAATTTTGGCTTTGCGCACTAGCGCCGCGAGATCATGGGGGACTCGGCCGGTTGTTCCGACAATGAAAAGCGCTAGGAATGCCGTCAGCGGTTGAAGGTAAATCATGCCTGCATTCCATTGAAAGGACAGCGACATCCAAATCGTTCTGATGTGGCACAGATATGTGCCACATCAGAACGAGATCAGCCTAATCGGATGATTCACCCTGCTCCACCTGGATTTCGTACCCACCCCGAAAAGCCATGACCAGGTCAAGCAGGCCGTGACTGAGGCCTGTACTCCATTCGTTACGCTGCAGCTGGCGTAAGGCGAGTGAATATACGTATTGTTTCGGGTCAATCAAGCCTCGTCCGTCTTTGTACGGTGGGGCTGCAAGGATTTTTCTGATTTGATGGAAGCGTGTTGGGAAAACTGCCTCCTGATTGGGCATGATACCCACAACAGGGTAGATCCCGGCCCCATTGCGCCTCAACCTGTAAAGGCTGGCAAAAGTCGTCTAAGACAGCTTTATTACCAAAGAGAACATCATGCAAAAACCCAATTCGTTCGGAAGTGCTTTCGATAAGCTGAAGCTCGCGCCTAAGACCCTTGCGGTTGCTGCGGGTGCTGGCTTGATGTTGGCGGGTGCGGTTCCTGCCCGTGCCTATGACCTGAACGAAGTGGCAGGCGCAGACGATGCTGTGATCGTTGCTTCGACAACGACATCCGTGACCGTCACCTATACATCTTCCGTGACCGTGACTACCACCACCACCACTTCCGTCACCGTCACCTCTTCTGTAACCGTTACTTCAGCGTCATCGTCGTCTGCTGGGGATATCACCATCATTGGCACTTCTTTCAACCAGCCCAGTGAGCAGTTAGATCTGACCACGACGGCCTAAGCAGCTCATCCAGGCAGCTAAGCAGGAACTATGCTTGGGCGGCGGATACCTTCCCCCGTCCCGAAAACCGTAAAGGATGCCTGTCAGTTGCTTTTGACCGAGATTAATGACCTTCATCCCGTTACGATGGAGGTCATTTTTGTGGCGGGGATTGATCGTTTACAGCCGCAAATATAGCGCTGGCCATTTTGATTAAGATACCGAGTATCGCTCTGATCCTGGGCGCAGAAGTAAAAGGGCTCGCAGTCTTGGCCGGCTCGGTCTGGGGACTGCGATACCGCTTGGCAATACGGTTTCTGAATGGCCAATCGGCGGAGGGTGGGCACAAGACCCATCCCTACAAAGGTTGAATTCTTGCCTGGAAATCTCCTTGGTTCTCTGAATCTTAATTGCTTTGATCTATGTGCTCTCAACCGATAAACCCAACCGATTCCACCCTTGAAATGGGCTTTGATCATTTGCGATCGGGGGATCTGGATCAGGCCCTGATCATTGCTAACCAGTTTCTCAAAACCAATCCCAACCACCCTGGGGCCTTAAATTTAACCGGACTGATTGAGCGGCAGCAAGGGAACCTAGCACAGGCCATCAGCGCGTTTCAGCAAGCCATTACCCTGAACCCTACCGAGCCCATTTATCACTGTAATCTTGGGGCGGTTTATCTTCGGAGCTGTCGCTATGGGGAGGCGATCGCCGCTTGCCAGCAGGCTCTACAACTGCGTCCAGACTATACCAATGCCTTAGTGACCTTGGGCAGCACCTATTTCGCCGTAGGACAATATCGAGAGGCCGTGACGGCTTACCAGCAGGCTGTCACGCTCAACCCCGACCAGGCCCTTTACCAGGCCTATTGGGCGGATGCCCTGCGGGAATCGGGCCAAATTTTTGCCGCGATTAAAGCCTACGAAAAGGCCCTGGCGTTGGCCCCGGAGCTGCCCTATGCGATCGGTAACTTGGGGTTGACCTTATTGGGGGTTGGGCAACCTGAACGCGCCTTAGACTATTGCCGCCAAGCTGCTGAGTATGAACCGAATAGCAGCAATAACTGGATGAATTTAGGCACGGTCTATCGCACCTTGGGTTCGTTGGCAGAGGCAATGGAGGCCTACGGGAAAGCCTATGACCCCAATGACCCATCCGCCATGCTTTGCACCCTGATTGGTCAGGTTTGGCAAGAGGTGAGTGATTTACAACAGGCCACACTCTGGTTTAATCAGGCCCTCGCCATTGAGCCAGACCGAATCGATACCCGTTGTGCCTTGGCTGAAGCCATTCTGCTCCTAGGGGATACGGAAACCGCGATCACCCGTTTCCAAGAAATTACCAGGGAACATCCCGATTATAGTCAGGCTTACGTAGGGCTTAGTAAGGCCCTTTGGGAAGACGGTAATGCCGAAGAGGCAGTGGAGATCGCCCAGCGCGCTGTCGATCTCATGGCTGAAGATGCCCAAATTAAATCCCACCTAGCCACCATCTTGGCCTCGGCAGGCAATGTGGAAGCGGCCAACACCGCCAATCGTGAAGCCCTCGCCGTGAATCCCAGGTGCATTGCGGCCCTAGTCAACTTGGCCCAGAACCTACGGAGCCAGCTCCCCGAGGCAGATGTTAAGCAGATGGAGCAATTGCTCGATGCCCTTTGGGCCAGGGAAGGGCCTAAGGCATCCCTGCATTTTGGTCTCGCCCATTATTACGACGGGTGCAAAAACTACGCCCAAGCCGCAACCCACTGTATTCAAGCCAACGCGCTCCATTCCATCTATAAACAGGCTCGGGGTTGGAACTATAGCCCCGATGATTATGTTCACTATATTGACCAAGTGATTGCCCAGTTCACCCCCGCCTTTTTCCAGCGCACCCAAGGGATGGGGAATGCTTCTACCGTACCTATTTTCATTGTGGGCATGCCCCGCAGTGGCACCACCTTAACCGAGCAGATTTTAGCCAGCCATCCCCTGGTGTTTGGGGTGGGGGAACGCACCTTTGGCAGCCAGGGATTTAACCGGTTGCCGGTGACCATGGGATATCCCAGGGGCACATCGGTTTGGGATGTGGTTGACCAGCTTGCCCAACCTCACATTGACCATGGGGCGAATTGGCATTTAACCCGCCTGGGGGAACTGGCTACCAAAGCCGGTTTAGACCTCGGACAATGTCAACACATCGTGGACAAAATGCCCGACAACTACAACTTACTCGGTTGGCTCGTCACCCTGTTCCCCCATGCCAAGATCATTCACTGTCGTCGCAATGTGCGTGACATTGCCGTTTCCTGTTGGATGACTCAGTTTACCGCCGTGCGATGGGCCTTTGATTTAGGCCATATCGCCGATCGCATCCAGCAATACTGGCGGGTCATGGACCATTGGCGGCAAACCTTGCCGGTGCCCATGTTGGAGATCGACTACGAAGACACCGTCGCCGACCAGGCCAGTCAAACGGCTCGCTTGCTTGATTTTGTCGGACTAGAGTGGGACGATGCCTGCCTACAATTTCATCAAAGTGATCGCCTCGTCCGTACCGCCAGCGTCACCCAGGTGCGCCAACCGATTTACACCCGTTCCCTAGAGCGATGGCGCAATTATGAAGCGGCCCTACAGCCCTTACTGGAACGGTTAGAAGCAGATGGCAGTCGCCAGTCCGGTTAGGACAAGCCTGCGAGTCCCTTTCCTTCTGCACTCAGGATCAGAGCGATTCTAAATGTCCTTAGCAAAGGGGCCAGCGCGATAAGTGCGATCATCAAGATCAGACATCCACTGATCGCTATGGCTACTTCACCTCTCAAGTCCCCTGAACCCACCTGGAAAATCGTTTTGCGACTGATGCGCTGGGATAAACCCACCGGTCGGTTGATTCTAATGGTGCCCGCCCTGTGGTCCCTCGTTTTAGCCGCGCGGGGAATTCCGCCCCTCATCTTGTTGGGGGTCATTGTGGTGGGTAGCGTGGTGACCAGCGCCGCCGGTTGCATCGTCAATGACCTGTGGGATCGCGACATTGACCCCCTAGTACAGCGCACCCGCACCCGGCCCTTGGCGGCCAAAGCCCTGTCGGTGAAGGTGGCGATCGCCCTCGCCGTGATTGCTTTTCTCTGCGCCTACGGGCTGTCGTTGTATCTCACCCCCCTCAGTTTTTGGCTGTGTGTGGCGGCAGTACCGGTGATTGTGCTGTATCCCCTCGCCAAGCGGGTGTTTCCGGTGCCGCAGTTGGTGCTGGCGATCGCTTGGGGGTTTGCGGTGTTGATTCCCTGGGCAGCGGTGGCCCACACCTTAGAATTCCCCACCGCAACCCTATGGGGAGCGGTGCTGTTCTGGACCCTGGGCTTTGACACGGTCTATGCCATCCCCGATCGCCCCTTCGATGCCCATTTAGGGATTAATTCCAGCGCTCGCTTTTTTGGGCCTCGCACCCCCCAGGTGGTGACCCTCTGTTTTATTGGGACGGGGCTGTTGTTGGCCGCAACAGGGGTAGCCATGGGGTTGGCTTGGCCCTATTGGATTACGTTGGCGATCGCCATTGCCCTGTGGGGCCGCCAGTGTTATCGCCTCAGTCAGCGCAAACCGCCCCTCAGCCTCTATGGCCGCATCTTTAAGCAAAATGTTGTCCAGGGGTTCATTTTACTCCTTGGCATGGTGCTGGGTACGTTGCTCTGAATGCGGTCAGCATCTCAGCACCAAGCAGTCTGAACTTTTGCTTCTAAAAGGGGCGGGCATAGCCCAACGCATCTTTAACTTTAGTCAGGGTGCTGTTGGCGATCGCCGCTGCTTTCTCCCGCCCCTCCCTCAGCACCGTTTCTAGATAGGTGCGATCGCTCGTCAATTCTAAAAACGTCTCGCGAATGGGTCCCAGGGATGCAACTAAGGTCTCCGTCAATAGCGGTTTGAATTGGCCCCAGCCCATGTCCGCACATTCCGCCGCCACCGTCGCCTGAGACTGGCCGGAAAGCAACATATAGAGGGTCAGCAGGTTATGGCATTCAGGGCGTTCTGGATCATCAAAGGTCAATCCCCTGACCGGGTCCGTTTTACAGCGCTTCACCTTTTTCTGAATCAGTTCCGGGGAGTCCAGCAAGTCGATGCGACTCAACTCCGACGGATCTGACTTCGACATTTTTTTGGTGCCATCGGTCAGACTCATCACCCGAGCCCCCGCCTTTTGAATTAAAGGTTCTGGCACCTTCAGCACCGGTTGCTCCTCACTGCCGTACTGAAAATTGAGGCGAGCAGCAATATCGCGGGTGAGTTCAATGTGCTGCTTTTGGTCTTCTCCCACGGGCACTTGATCCGGTTCATAGAGCAAGATATCTGCCGCCTGCAACACCGGATAGGCAAACAGGCCAATGGAGACGTTTTCCCCCTGCTTCACCGCCTTTTCCTTGAACTGGATCATCCGCTCCAACCAGTTAACGGGGGTAATGCAATTAAATAACCAGGCCAGTTCGCTGTGGGCAGAGATATGGGACTGCACAAAAATTGTGGCTTTAGTCGGGTCGATACCGCAGGCTAGATAAGTCGCCGCCACGTTGAGGGTATCTTCGGCCAGCTTGGCCGGGTCATGGGGCACCGTAATGGCATGCAGGTCCGCCATAAATAGGAAGCTGTCGTACTCCTCCTGGAGTTGCACCCAGTTACGGATGGCCCCTAAGTAGTTGCCCAGATGGAGGTTACCGGTCGGTTGAATGCCAGAGAGGATGCGGTGTTTGCCCATGGATGGCGAATGTATCGATAGGTAACTTCACCCCAAATTGTTTCACACCGAGGTGCGAAATGATAGGTGCCCGTTCGCTCACCATCGCGGTTCCATCGTGGCCCCATAGATTTACCCCGGCCTACGGCTACCCCTCCCGAAGAGGAGACATTTCGGTCAGTTTTGCATTCCCCACTCAGGTGAGCCATTGCAACTGCCATAGGCGCTGTGGTCCAGACTGAACCCAGATTAGGAGCGAGGCATCAACCTAACGTTTGCCTAACTTTTGACGCCGGTGGTGGCAATCCCCTCAATAAATTGCCGCTGTCCCACCAAAAAGAGCAGCACTACTGGGACTGTCGCAATCACCACCGCCGCCATCAGCAGAGGCCAATCATTGGAAAACTGATCCTGAAAGGACATCAGCGCCAACTGCACCGTTTGCAGTTCCGGGCGCGTCGTAAAAATGAGCGGCTTAAATAGGTCGTTCCATTCCCCAATAAACGTAAACAGAAACAAGGTCACCAGGGCTGGGCGGGCCAAAGGCAGCATCACTTGCCAGAGAATCTGCCAACGGGTCGCCCCATCTAGGGCGGCAGCCTCTTCTAGTTCCACGGGAATCGCCGTGAAGTACTGGCGCATCAAGAAGATGCCGTAGCCATTAGCTGCCGTGGGCAAGATCAAGGCAGCGTAAGTATTGATCAAGTGGCCCCATTTCAGCACCAAAAAGATCGGCACCACCAACAGCTGAAAGGGAATAATCAGAGACGCCAACACCACCAACAGCACAGCTTGGCGACCTCGAAACTGAAATCGGGCCAACGCGTACCCCGCCAAGGCGGAAGTCAGAATTTGCAACGATGTCACCGCTAAAGCGACGATCGTAGAGTTGGCAAAAGCGCGCAGAAAATGCCCCTGTTGCCAGGCCGCCTGGTAACTGGCCCCTGACCATATCTGGGCCGCCGCACTGCCCACCACGGCCCCCGGTGGATGCATCGAGGTGAGAAGAACGATGCCCAAAGGCCCGAGGACAATCACGGCCCCCAGCATCAGCAGCACCAGATTGACCCAAGACCATAGGGCCAGAGGCTCAGGAAATCGAGAGGGCAAAGGTGAAGCCATCGTCGAACGTCAAAAAAAAACTGCCCTTACGGTACCGCAGCACTTTTTATGGGTGCATTTTTGATTAAGACCCTTTCAGACGGGTGCTGCTGAGCAGATACCCGTCCAAGGCAGATCTATGGGATTCAACATCAACGGAAGCGGAGGGATTCGAACCCTCGAGAGAATTACTCCTCTACCTCCTTAGCAGGGAGGCGCTTTCAACCGCTCAGCCACGCTTCCGGGTTTACTAACAATGCCATACTTTGACATTAGCTTGGTTATTATAGCTTTCGACCCGTTAGAAGGTAACCCCCTACGGAGAACGCGATAAATCCTAGGCTAGTGTTCCGATTTAAGGATATGGGCATCCTAGTCATAGTACGTACCTGAGGAGGGGTAGCCCGATCCAGTCATGGGTATGGACTCCATCCCGGAGAGGTCGTTAACAGTAGCATCCATCGCATTATCAATGCAGTTCCCGGCTCAGCCCTTACTTATGGACCCCCTTTTCTCCGACGGCATCTGCCTACTGAGGCTACCGCTAGCCTTTACGGTGGCGGAGGCCATGGAATTTCGGAGCACCTGTCAGACTATTTTTCAGCGGTATCCCGAGATTCAGAAACTTTCTCTCGATTTCAGCGAAACCACTTTTATTGACAGTAGTGGAATTGGGGCGCTCGTGATTTGTCGCCGCACTTGCCAAGAGCATCGCACCCAGTTGCTGCTCCATGATGTGGGCTCCCAGGTGATGATGGCCTTGTCGATGACGGACTTAGATAAGGTTTTCACCATCGAAACAGCCGATCCAGAGCCGCCAGCTCTCGCCTCTCGCGGCTTAGAAAAACAGTTATATACCGCTCACCCGTCAGTCACTTCTCCGGCAAAACGGGGGCTGGATATTGTCGGCGCAGTGGTGGGACTGGGATTGACGGCCCTTTTATTGATCCCGATCGCGATCGCCATCAAGCTAGAGGATGGGGGTCCGATTTTCTTTGGTCAAACCCGCTGCTCTTGGATGGGCAAACGCTTCCGCATCTGGAAGTTTCGGTCGATGGTGACCGATGCCGAAGCCCGCAAGCACCAGATCAAGAATGAGGTGGAAGGGCCGCTGTTTAAAAATAAGAACGATCCCCGCATCACTCGCATTGGTCGCTTTCTACGCAAAACCAGCTTGGATGAATTTCCCCAGTTCTGGAATGTGCTGAAGGGAGACATGAGTCTGGTGGGCACCCGTCCCCCCACCCCAGGGGAGCTAGAACATTATGAAGTGCCGGAATGGCAGCGACTGGATGTCAAACCAGGTATGACCGGGGAGTGGCAGGTCAACGGTCGCTCCAACATCAAGAAATTTGAAGACGTGATTCGGCTCGATCTGAGGTACCAGGAGAACTGGAGCTTTTTCTACGACATCAAGCTACTGGTTAAAACCGTTTGGGTCCTGCTATTCCATCGCAGCGGAGCGTCTTGAGCGTCTTGGGGGGCGCGCTTGAGTTGGGGGATTGGGAGCCCAGAGCCGTTACTCTCGTAAGCGGGGCATGAGCTGAGCTAAGTTGCAGGGGGTATGGCGCACATCGAGCTGCTCTTTGATGAGGGCATCCCAGCCGGTGCGACAAGCCCCAGAGGAACCGGGCAAACAGAACAGATAGGTGCCGTTCGCCACTCCCGACAGCGCCCGCGATTGGATGGTGGAGGTCTTGATCTCCTGATAGGAGATCATCCGAAAGATTTCCCCAAACCCCTGAATTTCTTTGTCGAGCAAGGGTTGAATTGCTTCGGGGGTGCCGTCCCGACCGGTCACCCCAGTGCCGCCGGTGGTGATCACCGCCTGCACCAATTCATCGGCAATCCAGCGGGAGACCACGGCCCGAATCTGGTAGATGTCGTCGGGCACAATCACTTTCTCCGCTAGGTGATGACCGGCTTCCAGGAGGAGATCGCACAGCAGTTGCCCTGATTTATCCGTTTCCGCAGTGCGGCTATCGGAGACGGTCAGCACCGCAATGTTAATGGGGATAAATTGAGCGATCGCCATCGGGATGAGCCTTACTTTGCAACACTCCAGGTCACATAGGGGAGCTGGGCTGCGGTCTGGCGCACCGCATCGGCTTGGGCCACTAACTGACCGCAGGCATCCCACATCCCCTCCAAAAACATGCGCTGGGGACCGTCGGCCAGGGTCACCGGCAGGGTTTGGTCACCAAACTGCACGGTCAGGGTGGTGAGGTCAAGGGTCAAGGCGTCCTGGGGATGCGCTTGAATCCACTGCTGTGCCTTGTGGACCACTTCTGACGTGGCGGTGACACAGGGGATGCCCATGGCCACGCAGTTGCCAAAAAAGATTTCCGCAAAGCTTTCCCCAATCAGGGCTTTGATGCCCCAGCGGGCGATTGCTTGGGGGGCATGTTCCCGAGAGGAACCGCAGCCAAAGTTGCGGTTGACCACCAAGATCTCCGCCCCTTGATACTGGGCTTGGTCAAAGGCATGGTCACCACCGGTTTGGGCGCGATCGTCGGCAAATACCTGATCCCCCAGCCCATCAAAGGTGACGCATCGTAAAAATCGGGCGGGGATAATGCGATCGGTATCAATGTCGTCCCCGGTCAAGGGGAGACCACGGCCAGAAAGTTGCGTTACCTGGGTCATGGATCGTACCAGCCATCTAAACGAAAAAGCTGAACCCCATCCAACTTGAAAACTCAAGTTTTGGCCATAGAAACGAACTACGGATTGGGATGTGGCCAGGGTTTAAGCTTCCATGATATCGCCTTGGCCGAATCAATAGCAGCCGATCAAG
>JAQCKL010000091.1 GCA_027592485.1 Cyanobacteriota bacterium | reverse complement strand
GCAAGTCCTGGAGGTGATGATGCCTGCTTAAGAAACACCTCTAGTACTCATTTTTCTCTCCCTGAAGTTCGCCAAGCCGTGTATTAAACCGCCGTCTGCATTAAACCGTGACGGTGGGCTCCGATCACCCCCGCAACAAATCCACGATGTTTTCACAGTAGTGGTGGAATTCCGGTGTGCGCCGCACGGCATAGGCGCGGTCGTTCCCTAATCCGATCACCAGTTCTTTTTGAATGGTGCCAGGGCGGGCGGACATCACATAAATGCGCTGGGCCAAAAACACCGCCTCGCCGACATCGTGGGTAATCATCAAAATGCTGATGCCTAGGCGCTGCCAAAGATCCAGCAAAAACTGTTGCATGGTCTCTTTGGTCTGCACATCCAAGGCCCCAAAGGGTTCATCGAGCAGCAAAATCTTGGGGTGATTGGCCAGGGCGCGGGCGATCGCCACCCGTTGTTGCATCCCCCCCGACAGCTCCTTCGGTAACGCCTTGCCAAACTGGGTCAACCCCACCACATCCAGATAACGGGAGGCTTGCTCCCGCCGCTCAGGTTTAGAGATGCCCTGGAGCTTAAGGCCAAACTCCACATTTTCCTGCACCGTCATCCAGGGGTAGAGGGTGTAGCGTTGGAAAACCATGCCCCGATCCACCCCTGGTCCAGTAATCACCTCTCCGTCTACGGTGATGGTGCCTGCCGTAGGCATATCCAGCCCGGCAATCAAGCGCAACAGAGTGGATTTGCCAGAACCCGACGCCCCCACCGCACAGACAAATTCTCCGGTTTCCACATGGCAATTGATGTCTTTTAGCGCCACCAGGGGACCCTGGGGGGTCTCGAACTGCTTGTGGACTTTAGCAACTTCTAGGTGCATGGCCTTATTTCATCGCCCATTTACAGGTCACGCGCATCAACGCTTGCAAAGACAAATCCAGCAGAAACCCAATTAGGCCCAGCACAATTAAGCAGGCAAAAATCGAATCGGTCTGGAAAAACTTTTGGGCCACGGCAATGCGCTTGCCAAGCCCCCCATCGGCAGCCACCAACTCCGCCACAATCACTAGGTTCCACGAAGCGGCCATATTCACCCTGAGGGTGTCGATGATGCTGGGCACCACATAGGGGGTAATCACCCGCAGCAATACCTGGAGGCGATTGCCCCCCAGGGTATAGGTGGTTTCGATGAGTTCCTTGGGGACAAACTTGACCGCATCCATGATCATCAACGTGTTAAAAAACACGGTGCCGATGAAAATCAGGGCAATCTTAGGTGCTTCCCCCAACCCCAGGTAAATGATAAATAGGGGAATGAAGGCGGGGGCGGGCATGTAGCGGACAATGCCCACCAGTGGCTCCATCAGGGAACGGATGCTGGCGAAGGCTCCCATGGCGATACCTAAGGGAATGGCGACGATCGCCGCCAACATAAACCCTGCCGATACCCGCCCGAAGCTAGACAAAATGTCGGTGAGCAAATAGCCCTCTTGCCAGAGCCTCACCAAAGATTGCACCACCATGATCGGGGTGGGCAAAAACTTCGGGTTAACGATGCCTGACGAAGACAGCAGCCACCAGAGCGTCAGCGGCACTGCCACCGATAACACCATGAACAGCCACTGCAGCTTAGGGGGAATCGCCTCGGCAATGCCCCACAGGACGGTAGGGCGCAAGCTTTTGGAGGCTGGGGCCGGACTCGAAGCCAGTGAAGTTGGGGAAGTCACAGTGAGGCAGGGCGATCGCCCAGGAATAAGAAATATTTGCTCAAAATGAGTGTGTTAAACCAAGCCCACTTTGAGAACTGTAGTTTTTCTCTCACCCCTCGCACTCTGGGAGAGGGGCTGGGGGTGAGGGTAACTCCGGGTTTCAAGGTAAACGAGGTTTAGTAGGTTGGGTGAAACGCAGTGCAACCCAACAGTTGCATCAATGATGTTGGGTTCCGCTAGCGCTGCACCCAACCTACAATTTCCCCAAAATCCCCTCCTGGGAGGGGTGCCCGTAGGGCGGGGTGGGTTTAGCTCGCCTCGGCGTAGGCTTTGACGAACTGATCATCCAGCACCGCTTCCAGATCCGGCGCTTCGGGGATAAAGCCCACTTCCACCATAAAGTCAGCCATCTGCTCGGCGGCGTAGGGCATATGCACCATGGAGTCGCCGGGGGTAAAGGCCTCCAGATTTTCCTCTAGGGTGAAGAAGCGGGTCCCTTCCAGGTAGCGGCCAAAGTCTTCATCACTGACGCTGGCGCGCTTGGCCATGATTTCATTGGCGCGATCGGGGTTTTCTTCCATAAAGGCGAGAATGTCGAACCAGGTATTCACTAGGGTTTGCACCTGATCGGGCTGTTCGTCGATTAGGGTCTGGCTGACCACCAACAGGTCAGGAATCGCACCGGGGAAGGCGGCGGAGCTGGTGAGTTCCTTGCTGCCCTCGCGGGTCAAGGCGGTTTCCCAGAAGGGTACCCAACCGGCAAAGGCGTCGGTTTGACCGGCGGCAAAGGCGGTGGCGGCGGCACCGGTTTCGAGGTTCTCGATGGTGACGTCATCCCGAGACATCCCGGCTTCCTCTAGGGCCAGGTTCAGCAAGAAGTCCCCTACGACCCCTTCCTCTAAGGCAACGGATTTGCCCTTCATGTCTTCGATGGTGTTGATTTCACTAGCAACGATCACCTTGTCGTTCCCAGCGGAGTTGTCGTTAACCACCACGGCAACCTCACCGTTAACCGCTTCCCCCGCAAAGGAAATCGTGTCATTGAGGGTTTGACAATTGGCGTCTAGCTGGCCGGAGGCCAATGCCACCATGGAGTCGAGGTAACCGTCAAACCAGGTGAGTTCGACGTTGGCTCCATTTTTCTCAAATAGGCCCTCTTCTTCGGCGATCGCCCAGGGCCACCACCCCGCCCAACTGCTGTAGCCCATCACAATCGGCTTGCTGGCATCTACTTCAGCCGGGGTGTCAGATACCTCTGGGGCATCGCCACTGGTATCACTGGGCTGTTGACCACAGCTCACGGTAATCACCAAGGTGCAACAAAAGGCCAGTAGAACTGGCAAAATCGCGCGACGTTTCATAAATCTCTCCTCATACAGCACACATAAATGGACAGCGATCGCCCTGACTGAACAACGGCCAACTTAATGAACAGCAGCTATGGGAAGCGGTTGCCTCACCGTAGATGTCACCCACTGGTACCAGACATCCAGACCTTCACCGGTTTTGGCAGACACCGGAATGATAGTGACGTGGGGGTTGACCTGGCGGGCATTGGCCTCAATGTGAGCTAAGTTCACATCTAAATAGGGAGCCAGATCTATTTTTGTAATCAAAAGCACATCTGCCTCCCGAAACATCACCGGATATTTCAACGGCTTGTCTTCCCCCTCGGTCACACTGAGCAATGCCACCTTGGCGTGCTCCCCCACCTCAAATTCCGCTGGGCAGACCAAATTCCCCACATTCTCCACCACCACCAAGTCCAGTTCGGCAGGGTTGTGCTCATGGGCCAAGGTGTGGATGCCCCCCGCGACCATGCGGGAGTCAAGGTGGCAGGATCGCCCCGTGTTGATGGCAATCACGGGTACCCCATATTGGCGCAGGCGATCGGCATCTAGCTCCGTGGTCATATCCCCCTCAATTACGGCAATGCGTAGGGTCGGGCTGAGGGCGGCCAGGGTTTTTTCCAGCAGGGCAGTTTTACCGGCACCGGGGCTGCTCATCACGTTCAGGCAGGTAATGCCCCATTCATCGAAATGGGCACGATTGTGATCTGCCCCAGCTTGGTTGGCGTGGAGTAGGTTGAGGCCGATGGCGGTGTCGGTGGATTGGTGCATGTTTGGGAGTGGGGGTGAATAGGGAGGGTGAATGGGTGGGGTGAGGTGGTTGTAGGGGCTGGTCTTGTGCCTACCCGTGCCTGCCCGTGACCATCAGAAAAATTTCAGATAACGCTGCAGCTCCCAGTCAGAAATGTGGGTATGGTATTCATCCCATTCCTGGCGCTTGAAATCGACGTAGGTGCGGTACATCAGCGGCCCCATCACCGCTTCGCTGAGGGGATCGCGCTCAAAGGCGTCGATCGCTCCACCCAAGGTGCGGGGCAGTAGCTCAATGCCCAGGTTATCCAGCTCCGGCAGGGTATAGGTGTACATGTTTTCGGTGTGGGGGTCACCGGGGTCCAGGTTTTGCTGAATGCCCTCCAACCCCGCCGCCAAAATCATCGCCGCCCCCAGATAGAGATTGGTGGCAATATCGGCGGCGCGACATTCCACCCGTCCCCCCGCTAGGGGAATGCGCAGCATGTTGGTGCGGTTATTGTTGCCGTAGCAGATGTAGACCGGAGCCCAGGTAAAGCCTGACTCGCTACCCTTGCGGATCAGCCGCTTGTAGCTGTTGACCGTGGGGCAGGTGACGGCGCAGATCGCCTTGGCATGGCGCAACACCCCAGCGATGAATTGGTAGCCCAGTTTCGAGAGTTTGCAACCCCTCGGATCTTGAGGATCTTCAAACAGGTTTTTGCCGGTGTCGATATCGGCGAGGGACATATTGTAGTGGGCACCGCTACCGGTCTTATTGGCAAAGGGTTTGGGCATGAAGCTGGCGAAATAGCCATGCTTACGGGCCACTTCCTTCACCATTAGCCGGAAAAAGGTGAGGCGATCGCCCATGGCCAGGGCATCGGTATAGGCAAAGTCCGTCTCAAATTGGCCGTTGGCATCCTCATGGTCAAAGGAATACACATCCCACCCCAGTTGGTTCATGTAGCCCACCAGTTCCGTCAACCAACCGTAGTTGTCCAGCAGACTGGGGAGGTCGTAGCAGGGCTTGGCAAGGGTGTCGCGATCGCTGATCGGCCCAAATTCGCCCCCTTCACCCTCCTTAAACATAAAGAACTCAGTTTCAATCCCCAGATTGAAGGTAAACCCCAAATCTGCCGCCTTGGCCAAGGTTTGCTTCAAGATCGTGCGGCAGCAGGCCTCAAAGGGTTTTTCCCCGAGATACAGATCACTGGCCAGCCACACCACCTCCTTATTCCAGGGAAGGACGGTTGCCGTTTTCGGGCCCGGCATGGCCGCCACTTCATCGTCGCTGATGTCCTGGGGCACCCCGTCTAAGGCCGCCCCGGTGAATAACTCCGACCCCTGCATCATCTGGCCAAAGTGGCTCAGGGGAACCATCTTAGCCTTGGTCATGCCGTGGATATCCACATAGCTGGCCACGGCGTACTTCACCCCCTGGGATTCGAGGGAAGACTTGAGCGTGGCAATGTCGGGAATCAGTTCGGTGGACATGAATGCAGTCTCAAGGAACGACACACAGGGTTGGAAGTGTTGGGATTTAAAAGTTTTGGGCTTTGAATTTTGAACTCAAAATTCAAAGCCCAAACCATCCGCTTACGGCACGCTGGCAGGGGTATTGGCATATTCCACCCGCTCAATCTTCAGTTCGCGTCCAGAGCGAATATCCTCCATCGGCCCTTGGCAGGTGGGGCAGCCATAGCGCAACCCGATCTCCGGGCGATATTCCGCCTGACAGGGATGGCAAAAGGCAATGAGCGGCGTTTCTTGAATCACCAGCTCCGCCCCATCCAGAAAAGTGCCTTGGGTTTGCACCTCAAAGGCAAATTGCAGGCCCGCAGGCTCTACACAGGTGAACTGACCCACGGTCAAAAACACCTTGGCCACCGGGGGCTGTTCAGGCTGGGATTCCCACCAGCCCCGCACGGTGAGAATCAGCGCCTTGGTCATGTCGGTCTCATGCATGGCTGAAAGGGCGAAAATTCAACGTTCAAAAGCCAAAACCAATGGGACTATTCCCACACTGGATCAACGTCCATGTTGGCTTCTGCGTGGATGTAATCGGGCTTTTCCTGGCGGGGTAGTTGGCCGGAAACCACCAGGTGGGCCATGGTGTCGCAAATGACGCGGGTGGCCATGAGCGAAGTCATGTCACTGACATCGTAGGGGGGGGAGACCTCCACCACTTCCATGCCGCAAACGTTGGTTTCTCGGATGATTCGCTTCAGTAGGTAAAGGGCTTCGCGGGGCATCAACCCGCCGGGCTCGGGCCAGCCGGTGCCGGGGACAAATCCGGCGTCAATGCAGTCGATGTCGAAGCTGATCCAGACGCAGTCGGTGCCGTCGGTGGCTTTGGCGATCGCAAAATCCGCCGCCGCATCCAGCCCCATCTCCGTAATATCGGTGACGGTAAGGATGTTGGTGCCCCGCTCCCGGCAGACTTTCACCCCTTGGCGCGGCACCTGCCAGCCGCCAATGCCCAACTGCACCAGGTTTTCGGCGGGGGCATTGGCCATGTTGGTGGCATGGAACCAGGGGCAGGTGTGCATGCGCTCATCCAGGTCGGTTTCCTGGGTGTCCACATGGCGATCGAAGTGGATGATGCCGACTTTTTTATCCCCCAAATGACGGCAGACGCCGCGCACGGTGGGGAAGCCGATGGAATGGTCGCCGCCAAGGATGATGGGGAAGGCCCCGGAACTGAAAATGTGGGCGATGCCTTTGGAAATTTGGTCGAAGGATTTTTCGTTGTTGGCGGGGATGGTGAAGATATCGCCCACATCGCAGAGGGTGATTTGCTCCCGCAGGTCCACCCCAAACTCAAAGTTGTAGGGGGTGTAGAGGGCGGAGATTTTGCGGATGCCCTGGGGGCCAAAGCGGGTGCCGGGGCGGTAGGTGGTGCCGGAGTCGTGGGGCACCCCGACGATCGCCACATCATAGTTGCCCACTTGGCGCACATCTTCTAAATAGGGCGCTTTTAGGAACGTATTGATCCCGGCGTAGTGGGGCAGCTCGCCGCGAGAAAAGGTGGGGATGGTGCGATCGCGAATGCTTGCCGCCGCCTCTAGACCATATTCCAGCCCTTGGGTCACTTCCTGTTGCCACCCGGTTAGGGGCAGACGGGTTTCTTTCTCTAGGGCTTGGTTAGCCTCGCTGGGCTGCTGAAACAGCGGTTCGTTCGTCATCATGGTTTCCTCATGGTCATGGGGGATGCCCCGAAAACACAAAGCCCAGGAAGCGCTTCAGGGAGATGGATCCCTGCTAGCCTCCCGGGCTTTTATCCCGCCGTGTCGCCAAGATAGGTGGAGTCACCCTACACCCACGTTGGTTGCTTCTCTTGGACCAGACACCTGCGCGGTGAGCGTCAGGCTCAACACTTGAGCAGGTCGGAACCCTAGAAGCCTTGAATATTCACTTCCTAGGTAACCGTTGCTTGGGGCGATGAGCTGCGCCTCAGGTTAGCGATCGCCCAGCGCCCTGGAATATCGGCTGCTTCGGTTACCCCCTGTTTCTAGCAACCTTACGCAGTCAAGAACCGTAACAAGGGTTACGAATACCCATGTTCTCAACGGCCCAGAGACCGGGTGCCTTTGGATTCCCCCGAGACCAGGGACCGGGTGCCTTTGGATTCTCCGATGCAATCCGTATCACTCAACTCAAAGGCACCCGGTCCCTTTAATCGGTCCAAAGGCACCCGGTCTCTGGTTACCTCAAGGCACTCGGTCCCAATCCCAAGGTATCCGGTTCATTTGTCCTCTGGAGGGGCACTTTTGGGAAGGCATTTACCAGACAAACCGATGCCGCGACGCCAGCGATCGCTCCAGCCAGGGCACTACTACCACCTCTACAATCGCGGCAACAATCGCCAAACTATTTTCTTTGAGCGCGAAAACTATCTCTATTTCTTGAAAAAGTTTCGCTACTTTGTGGCGGCAAAAACGGTGCATGTCGTCGCTTACTGCCTGATGCCTAATCACTATCACCTGCTGATTTATCTCCGCGAAGAAAACTTGTCAGCAGCGATGCACCGATTCACGATGTCCTACACCCATGCTATTAATCGCCGCTACGATCGCTGCGGCGCGCTCTTTCAGGGTCGATTTCGGCTCATTCACGTTGATAGCGATGAGTATCTGCTAAATCTGACCCGCTACATCCACTTGAATCCTGTCAAAGATGGTTTTGTAAAACGCCCAGAGGAGTGGGAGTTTTCTAGCTATCACGAATATGTCAATTTACGCTCCGGCACGCTGCCCCAACCCCAGTATGTCTTGCCGCAGGTGGGCAGTGCCGAAGCCTATCGCCAGTTTGTAGCGTCGTGCAATTTCCAAAGCCTCAGCGCTCTTGAACTTGATTTTTAAAGCGTTGACTAGGGAACAGGTGCCTTGAGGTGGCCAGGGACCGGGTGCCTTGCGGTGGAGGCCAGGGACCGGGTGCCTTTGAACTTAGTGGCACGGATTGGCTTGGGGAATCCAAAGGCACCCGGTCCCTTTGAGCCGGGAAATCCAAAGGCAGTCGGTCCCTGGTCCTCTAGAGGGGAACTTTGGGGAAGAGATTCAACAGGCAAACCGATGGCGCAACGTCAGCGATCGCCCCGGCTAGGGACTACCTCTACGCTTAAGCCCAGTCCCCAGTCGCCCAGTCTCCTACGCGATCGCTGCTCAAAATAGCTACAATCCTGACTAGCAGCAAGGTAACTGCTCAGCAATTTGCAAGTTCGATCAGTTGAGACTGTTGATGAACCTTGAGAGCTCGCTAAATCGTGTCAACGACTTAATGTCTCGCTTTGTGACTGAGATCAAAGGGGCCGCAGCAATGGGTCGTACAGACCTAAACAAAGCTGCTGAGACGATCTTGATACCTTTACTTAACGAGATTTACGGCTGGAACTTAGAGAACGTCAATTATGTTGAGAGCAATAATAACTACCCCGGCATTGACTTAGCAGACAAGTCAGCTAGGGTTTGCGTTCAAATCACTGCGACGACGAGTGCTGCCAAAGTCAAGCACACGCTTGAGCAATTTGTTAAGCATGAGCAATGCCTTGAATATGATCGGTTAATCGTATTTTTCTTGAAAGAGAAGCAGAACTACACGAAGAAAGCAATTCAGGCATTTCAGAATATCGTTCAAGGCAAGGCCGACTTCGATATTGAAAAAGATATTTGGGACTGGCGTGATCTGCTCAAAGAAATTTCTGGCTTTCAAATTGAACGAGTGGACAAGGTCAGAAGAATCTTAGAAGCAAATTTTGGAGATGGCCGGGAAATTGGGTATCACTCGAATCCCAATGACATAGAAAAAGGCAATGCCACCGAAAGATTTGAAGAGTATTTAGATTCAGTCTGCGAAAAACATCAGGATTACTGGCGACCTTACGCCTTTATCGATGAAATTGATGACTCTACATGGTTTGAGTTTGGCTTGGATACGAAAGTTGGAACTCAGCAAACACGAAAAAATCAATCACAGCAAGATGGCAAATCACAGCAAGATGGCAAATCGCAGCAAGATGGCGAATCGCAGCAAGCTAAGAGAAAACCAATCTTGCAGGCAATAGAAGAACTTGGCGAACAGAGTTTACTGATTTTTGGCAATTCAGGTTCTGGCAAATCAACGCTGTTATCAAAGCTCTTTTATGCATCTGCGCTAAAAGCCAAGAAAGGTGAGTCCGACTTGATTCCTGTGTTGATTGAGCTGAAGTCCTATGAAACAACAGGAGGAGATAGCGGGTTAGAAAGCTTAATTCTAAATTCTTTGAAAAGCTGCGATTCTGATTTGTGCAAAGAGGATTTAAAGCAAATACGAAAAGAAAAGCGACTTGCACTATTTATGGATGGTTTTAATGAATTGCCTGTTGAAGGAGCAAAACCTAAAATTAAACAATACTGTAAAAATGTTCGTACAATTGCCACAAGCCGAAATGAAGGAGATTGGCGAGAACTTGGTCAAAGGCTGGAAATTCAACCCCTAACTTACGATGAAGTCATTGGCTTCTTCAAAGAGCATTTACCCGGCACTAGCCAGGAGCAATTAAAAGAACTGGGAAATCGAGCCAGAGATTTCGGTGATACACCCTTAATGGTGTGGATGCTGTACTGCATATTTAACACTAATAAGGAAATCCCAGAAACTCGCGGTGAAGCCTATCGAAGATTTACCACGCTTTACTTAGAACGCTTAAAAGAGGGAATTGATTTACCGGAATCACGAACTCTACTCAGTAAGCTAGCGTTTAAGATGATTCAATTTGGGAACACAGGCAATCCAACTGACTTTCAATTGGAGATTTCTGAGATTGATGCTCAAAACATCTTAGATTCCGAACAAGCACTAAAGCTTCTACGTAATTGTCATTTGCTCAAGTTCTATGGAAAGCCAGGTAATCGCCGAATCAAGTTTTGCCATCAATCACTTCAAGAATACTATGCTGCTGAAGAGTTACTAAAAGTTTTTCGCAACCAAACTTCTTATAGTGATGAGAAACAGTATTTTCAGTGCCTATATCTAAATCATCGAAAGTGGACAGAACCTATTACATTAATGGCATCACTGCTTGCAGATGAGGCATTGTCTCTAGATCTCTTAAGGATGGCTCTAAGTGTCGATTGGATTTTAGGGGCAAGATTATCCAGAGAAGTAGCTTTCAGATTTCCGAGGAAAACGATTGAACTGTTGATTGAGACAGCCAACTTATCTGAGGAATCCGAAGTCTCGAGCTGGTTAAAGGCCGAGTTGTTAGGGATAACTCAATCTTCGTTGGCTTTGTCGTATCTGTTGAATTTTTTAACAAACTCTAACCTTAGTGTTGCTCAAAGAGCAGCCTTTTGGATAGGTCGCCTACCTCCTAATGAAGCTGTACCCATCTTGGTCAAAGCGATTAAAGAAACCGAAATATGGGTTTTAGACTCCGGAAATGGTGGCATTACCAACATCGATATATTTGGAAGAGAATATCAAGAATCGTCTGTCCGTAAAGTGCTATCACATGAAAATCTGGCATTCAAAGCAGCGGCAATTTTAGCCTTGAGTCATATAGACGAACGAGAAGCTGCTAAGCAACTGCGCAGTATTTTTCGGGATCCGCACAGTATTATTTACTTCGCTGAGCAACCCCAACTTAAAAAGCTACTTGCAAAACTTGACCCTGACTTCGTCTATCAAGAATCATCAATAATTATTGGAGATTCAAAAGAACGTGAAAGTTCTAATCATCTAAATCAGGCGCTAAGTTTACTTGCTCATGTGAATGATATTGATTTTGACCTGAGTTTTATTATAAATAAATTAAGCCAAGAAAAAGATAGGGTGACTAAAGAATCTCTCATATATGGTTTAGGTGGAATTATTCAAGTTGAGTCAGCAAAAGCTCTAGCGGAAATCATCAGAGTAGGTAGTCAATATGACAGGGAAAAATCATCAAATAGCTTAATTAGGTACTCAAGAAAAGATGCAATTCCATATCTTTTGGAAATTTTTGAGGACTCATCTTTAGGGCACCTCGAAAAATAGAAAGCTTTCATGTGCATAGGGCAAAAAGGGCAGAGTCCGCTTC
>JAQCKL010000090.1 GCA_027592485.1 Cyanobacteriota bacterium | reverse complement strand
AGGTCATCACTGAACATTACCATTGCAGCTAATGGCTCGCCAGCTAAAAACGAAACGTTGGCAGTTACCAAGATTTTAGAGAGGGGACCGATGGATTTGCCGTTCACGCTCCACTTAAAGGACGCCAGCCCGGTGGTCTTGGACATCATGCAGCCAGAGCAGGTGGAGACCGTCCGAGAATTGCTGAATCACATTATTTCAGAGGGGGTCAGTTATCCCCAAGATCAACCGCTCTCCCCCCAAGATTTTCAGGCCTATTGGATGAAAGGGGAGGCATTTGTGGTGCGGCGGACCCTCGGGGCGGATCGGGAGGCAACGATGGGGACAACGGCTGCGCGGGACATCGTCGGGGCGTTCTACATCAAACCCAATTTCCCTGGGCGATGTGGCCATATCTGTAACGCTGGCTTCATTGTACCGCCTGAGGTTCGTGGCCAAGGGGTGGGTCGCCTGATGGGGGAGGCCATGTTGACCCTGGCCCGCGATCGCGGCTACCGAGCCGTCATGTATAACCTGATCTTCGAGACCAATATTCCCTCCCTAAAGCTGTGGGAGTCTTTGGGCTTTCAAGAAATTGGCCGCATCCCCGGTGCCGCCCACCTGCCCGACGGTCGCTATGTGGACGCGATCATGCTGTACTGCCCCTTGACCTAACGTCATCTAAAGTTCAACCACCACCGGGGTATGGTCACTGGGTTTTTCCCGTTTGCGGGGTTCACTATCAATCCAGCAGCGCTGGGCCTGTTCGTAAAGGGGCGGTGATAGATAGTGGTGATCGATGCGCCAGCCCCGATTGCGGCGAAAGGACGCGGCCCGGTAGTCCCACCAGCTAAAGTGCTCCCCCTCCGAGGTGAATTTGCGAAAGGCATCTTGGAACCCGAGGGCCAATATCTCCCGTAGCGCCTGTCGCTCCACGGGGGACGCCATGATGTGGGTGTCCTTGCCTGCGGGATCATGGATATCAATATCTTCTAGGGCAATGTTGAAGTCGCCACACACCAGAACCGCTGGGTTCTCGGCCAATAGGGCCTTGAGATAATCCTTCAGGGTCCCTAACCACCGCAGCTTGTAGGCATATTTATCGCTGCCTAGGGCCGACCCATTGGGCACGTAGAGATTAACAATGCGGACCCCGTCTAAAACCCCGGTAATCACCCGTTTTTGATCATCTAAATCCCCCACGGCAGCTTCCCCCAGGATCGGGGCAAACCCAGCGCTGACGCTTTCTAGGGGTTGGCGACTCAATAACGCCACACCGTTATAGGACTTTTGGCCACTGATCGCGGCGGTGTAGCCCATGTCTTCAAAGGGCGCTAACGGAAAGTCCGGATCTACCACCTTGGTTTCCTGCAGGCAGAGCACATCCACCGGATTTTCAGTCAGCCAGTCCACCCCATGGGTGAGGCGGCTGCGAATGGAGTTCACATTCCAAGTGGCGATCTGCATGGGCGGTTAAAACAAGGACATTCACAACAATACCGGTAGTCAGCGTCCTACGGTTTTGCCTAGATCGTGCCTGCCAAGCGTGACCTTACTCTTCACGCTGATATCCCAGCTCCCCGAGGTGCAGGCGCGATTGTCGCCACCGAGGCTGCACCTTTACGAATAGCTCCAGGTAGACCTTGCCCATAATCAGCTTTTGCATTTGCTCACGGGCACTGCTGCCAATGGTTTTGAGCATACTGCCCCGTTTGCCAATCAAGATGCCTTTTTGAGAGTCCCGCTCCACGTAGATGGTGGCCAAGACACGGGTAATGGCCTTAGATTCCTCAATACAGTCAATGGTGATCGCCACCGAGTGGGGCACCTCCTCGCGGGTATGGTGCAAAATTTGCTCCCGAATCAGCTCCCCCATAATGAACCGCTCCGGTTGGTCAGTGATCAGATCAGGGGGGTAGTAGTAGGGACCGGGCTCCAGGGCTCCAGCGAGCTGCTCTTGCAAGCTCGACTGCCCCGCTCCAGTCAGGGCTGAGAACTCAGTCACCGGCCATCCCTGGGCTGCGGCCAGAGCCTGGTAACTGTCGGTCACCACTGCTGCCGTTTCCTCGGTGCGTAGATCAACCTTGTTCAGCCCCAAAAAAACCGGTGTAGACTGCCGGGCCAACAGCTCGGCGATAAAGTCATCCCCTCGGCCAGCGGGCACGGAGCCATCGACCACAAACAACACGACATCTACGACCGTGATCGCCATGCGGGCGTTATGAACCAGCACCTTGCCCAACTCATGGTGGGGTTTGTGAATGCCGGGGGTATCCACAAAAATAATCTGGGCGGTGTCGGTGGTGAGGATCCCCCGGAGACGATTGCGGGTGGTTTGGGCAATGGGTGAGGTGATCGCCACCTTTTGACCAATCAGGAGATTCATCAGGGTGGACTTGCCCACGTTGGGGCGACCGACAATGCCGACGAAACCCGAACGGAACCCCTCTGGGGCAGGGGGGATCATCGATAGGCTAACGGTATCTTCCATAGAACTAGTTCCCACTGATGTGGACGACCACCTCTCGGCGATTGCCCCGGCTACGGTGCTCCCAGAGATAGATCCCCTGCCAGGTGCCGAGGGCCAAGCGTCCATTCATAATCGGAATATTCTCTGAGGTATGGGTCAACACGGAGCGGATGTGGGCGGGCATGTCATCGGGGCCTTCTGTACTGTGGGCATAAAATGGCCCCTCGGGCACCAGCTTCGAGAGAAATGCCTCCAGATCGACTAGCACATCGGGATCCGCATTTTCTTGGATAATCAGGCTAGCGGAGGTGTGGCGAATGAACACCGTACAAAGCCCTGTGGTGATCCCCGATGTTTTGACCGCTCCCTGCACCAAATTTGTGAAGCGATAGAGGGACTGGCCGCGAGTATTGAGTTCGAGAACCGTCTGGTAGTGCTGGGTGGCAGCGGTGGCAGTCATAGTAGGATAGAAAAAAAGAAAAAGAAGATCAGGGCTAAAAAATTGGGCACCTTGGCTTTAAGGCAGACCGTGGCCCCCTGTCCAGTCTAAGCTAGGGTCCTGACAGCAGATTGGTGATTCTACGGCAAGCCTGGCCTTGTTCCGATACAGTAGGACCACCTGCTTTAACACAAGCATCTAACCCTTTCGGCAATGGGGCCAAGCCAGACTATGGCAGTTGATCCTCTAGTCTTACTAGAGCAGGGTGTTCACGAGTGGAATCAGTGGCGACGGCGGCTTGAATCGCCGACAGATTCCCGTTGGAGCCTCGGCGATCGCATTAATTTGCGAGAAGTTCGCTTACGGCAGGCGCAGCTCCAACAAATCAACCTGTCTCTGGTGGATTGCTGCATGGCTGATCTGCGCCATGCCGATCTGCGCCATGCTGACCTCAGGGAAGCCTTACTCTACACTGCCGACCTCAGTTACGCCCATTTAGAATCAGCCATTTTGACGGGGGCCGACCTCAGGGAAACCTTGCTCCACGATTCTAATTTGGAAGGGGCGATCCTGAATGCGGCGGTCCTAACCAACACCGATCTCACCCGAGCTGTGCTGCGAGAGGCCAGCCTCTGTCAAACCGATCTCCGGCAGACGCGGTTAACCCAAACCGATGCCTGTATGGCCCAGTTCCAAGGGGCCGATTTGTCGGGGGCTGATCTCAATGGCGCAGTTTTGTACACCAGCGACTTGAGTCGAACCCTGCTAAAAGGAGCCACCTTAAACCAAGCCGACCTCCGAGAGGCAAACCTCGCCATGGCCGTGTTGCAGGATGCGGTCCTCCATGAAGCCAACTTGACGGCAGCCATGGGCAGCGCCACCAACATGATTGGGGCGAGCTTCCACAAGGCCACGCTAGATATCGCCAATCTCAGCCTGGCCAACCTTTGTATGGCCAACCTCAGCCAAGCGTACTTGCGAGGCACGATTTTAATCGGGGCCAATCTGATTGGCGCAAACCTTCACTGTGCGCATCTCGCCCAAGCCAACCTCGAAAATACTGATATCCGGGAGGGGATTTTGCGGCGGGCGGACTTACGGCGGGCAAATTTACGCTACGCCAATCTGCGAATGGCAAATTTGGCGGAAGCCGACTTGCGAGGGGCGGACCTCCGAGGGGCGGATCTGACCCATGCCAACCTCTGGGGGACCCGCATTGAGGGCACCTGCTTTATCGATGCGACCATGCCCAATGGTAAAACTTACCAGGGCTGAGGCCGAGGCTTGCCCTCAGGCCGCAGCGAAGCAGCAGTACAGAAGCGCGTTGGGGCAAAGGGAGTCTCTTCGCCGGAAAACACCTCAACCGATCGGTGATTGACCCACAGATGCTTTACAAATAAACACGACCAGATAAGAACCTTAAGATGGTACTTGGCACCTGAAGAATCGCCACAGCCCAGTCGAAACAATGTGTTGATGGGAATGGCCAGAGGGATCAGGCGCTTAAATATTAATCGACCTTGAATTTCCCCTTGAAGGTAGGGGCAAGGGCGGTGAGGCTAAGCTAACCTAGTAAAATCTAGAAATCCAAACCTACAAACTACTGAATTCTCGGAGGACCCTACTATCGTTAGACGCAGACCTGACACCCGACGCGCTCGCCCTGAACAACCCAACATCAATCGCAATATTCGGGCCCAGCAGGTGTTACTCATTGACCACGAAAATAATAATCGTGGCCCTACGGACACTCAAGAAGCGGTTGCCCTGGCTGAAGAGGTCGGGCTCGATCTTGTGGTGGTTTCAGAGGGGAAAGAAACGCCGGTTGCTAAGATTCTGGACTACGGTAAGCACCAGTATCAGCAAAAGAAGCGCCAGCGCCAGAGTGCTAAGCCCACCATGAAAGAGGTGAAGCTGCGCCCTAATGTGGATGAATTTGACTACGGGATCCGCATTGAGCGGGCAACCAAGTGGTTGACTAAGGGTGACCATGTTAAGTTTCAGGTCCGGTTGCGGGGGCGGGAACACCAGCACCGCGATCGCGCCCACGAACTGCTGAATCGGATTGTGACCGACCTCAAGGAAGTGGGTAAGGTCCAGACCTTTGATACCAAGGGCTTGATTGTGCAGTTAGTACCTGCCTCTTAATGCTTGGCATCCGCTAAACCCTAAATTTCAAGAAGCGGTGACTAGGGCCTTTTCCCTGGCACCGCTTTCTATTTTTGCGACTCGATGCGACCCAGCCAGATTCTTTCTCCGCAACTCCCTGCCCCCTCTGCTCCCCAGCGACGAAACAAAACCGTTGACCGACTGCCCTTTAACGGTGCCAGTCGGTGACGCCACCGGGCTTGTCAATCAGGGTGATGCCTTGGGATTGGAGCAGATCCCGGAGGCGATCGCCCTCCGCAAAATCCTTGGCTTGTCGAGCGGCTTGACGCTGGGCCAAAAGATCCTCGATTGCACCATCGCTAAGGGTATCGACATCCGTTGAGACCGCCTCGGGTTCCGCTTCGAGCCCCAACACCTGGGCCAAGACCACCAAGGTTTGCCATTGCTGATGGAAATCAGCGGCGTCACCGTCCACCCGCCCCTGGTGGGTGATCACATTCCCCACCCGGCGCAGTTCCTTGGCCAGCTCAAACAGTACCGCCAGAGCCCCCGACGTATTCAAGTCGTCATCCATCGCCGCTTCAAATTGCTGAACGGCAGGTTGAACGGCAGGGCTATGGCGGTCAAGGGTACTGGCCTCCGGCAATGCGGCCTCCGACCAGCCCAACTGCTCGCCATGTTCAAAGCCAAAGCGTAGCCCCTCTTGGAGGGTGGCCCAGCCGTTTTTGGCTGAGGAGATCGCCCCATCGGTAAAATCGATGGGTTTGCGGTACTGGGCCTGTAGCACAAATAGCCGCAGCGCCATGGGGGACGGAGCCCCAGGGGCGTCATCCAACAGGGCTCGAATCGTGGTGAAATTGCCCAGAGACTTAGACATTTTCTCGCCGCCCACATTGACCATGCCGTTATGGAGCCAGTAATGGGCTAGGGGGTGCCCGCTAGCAGCCTCCGATTGGGCAATTTCATTCTCATGGTGGGGAAAGACCAAATCCGCCCCCCCCATGTGGATATCAATGGTGGGGCCAAACTGCTCTTGCACCATGGCCGAGCATTCTATGTGCCAGCCCGGTCGCCCCGGTCCCCAGGGAGACTCCCAGGCGGGTTCCTCGGGTTTGGCTGCCTTCCACAGGGCAAAGTCAAAGGGGTCCTGCTTTTGAGGGCCGTCTAGGGTCGATTGCGTCGCCGACGCCGGGACGCGACCGCTGGCCCCCGCCTGCATATCGTCTAACTTGCGCCCTGAGAGCTTGCCATAGCCGTCAAACTTCCGCACCGCATAGTAAACGTCGCCCCCGGTGGCATAGGCAAACCCCTTTTGTTCCAGCTCAGCAATCAAGCGCTTAATGCCGTCGAGGGTTTGGGTGGCATAGGTATAGGCATCGGCCTCCAGAATATTCAACCGGGCCATATCCTCGAAATAGGCCTGGGTATAGCGCTGGGAAATGGTCTCCATCGAGCACTGTTCTTGGCGGGCTCGATTCAGGATTTTGTCGTCGATGTCGGTGAAATTTTGCACATACTGCACCTGATACCCTTGCCACAGCAGGTAACGGCGGGCCGTATCCCAAGCAATATAGGAGCGGGCATGGCCCAGGTGACAGTAGTCATATACCGTCACGCCACAGCAATACAGCTTGACCGTGCCTGGCTCCAGGGGGGTAAAGGGTTCCTTGCGGCGGGTCAAGGTGTTGTAAAGACTCAGAGCCATGGCGTTAAGGCGTTAGAAATTAAGGCAACAGGAGAAGCGAGACACCCAATCATGGAACACTTAAACCGAATCTGGATCAATCCCCTCAGGGCAGTCTCCTGGATGTCACCGGGGGAAACCTGGAATTTTTCTGCGGCATTGTCATGGGGCCAAGTTAGATCGCTAGTATGGAGAATGTCCCGAGATTTCGCTTAAATCCGTTATGACTTCTGCTGCCCCTGTCTCTCCCCAGACCCTAGAAGCCGCCAAACATGGGCTACCGGTCACGATCATTACCGGCTTTCTCGGTAGCGGTAAGACCACCCTGCTCAACCACATCCTCTCCAACCAGGAGGGGTTGAAAACAGCGGTATTGGTGAATGAGTTTGGCGAAATCGGCATTGACAACGATTTGCTGATTACCACCAAAGGGAGTGACGACACCATGGTGGAACTGAGCAATGGCTGTATTTGCTGCACCATCAATAACGATTTGATGGAAGCGGTATACAAGGTGCTGGAGCGGGAAGACAAGGGGGATTACTTGGTGGTGGAAACCACTGGATTGGCCGATCCGCTCCCCATTGCCCTGACTTTTTTGGGTACCGAGTTGCGGGACATGACCCGGCTAGACTCCATTGTGACGGTGGTAGATGCCGAGAACTACAGCCTGGATTTGTTCACCAGCGAAGCCGCTCACAACCAAATTGCCTACGGCGACATCATTTTACTGAACAAGGCTGATCTGGTGGATGAGGGGGATCTCGACAGCCTGGAAGTCAAAATTCGAGAGGTTAAAGAAGGGGCTCGTATCCTGCGCACCACCAAGTCCCAAGTGCCCTTGCCATTGATTCTGAGCGTGGGCTTGTTTGAATCTGACAAATATGCGGATCAAACCGATAGCGGCGACCACCATGATCATGGGCACGACCACCATGACCACGAGGGACATAGCCATGAGGCCCACGGCCATGGCGAGCCCCAGGACCACGCTAATTGCGATCACGATCATGGCCATTGCGAACACGACCATGAGGCCCACGATCATGGGCAGCACCATCATTCTGATCACTTAGCCATAGATGGCTTTACCTCGCTGTCCTTTGAGAGCGATCGCCCCTTTGCCATCCGCAAGTTTCAGTACTTTTTGGATAATCAACTCACCCCCAATATCTTCCGGGCTAAAGGGATTCTCTGGTTTGACGAGAGCCCCAAACGCCATATTTTCCACCTCAGCGGCAAGCGCTTTTCCCTAGATGACGATGAGTGGCAAGGGGAACCGAAGAACCGGATCGTGTTGATTGGGCAGAATATCGACCATGATCAGCTACGGGCACAGCTGAAAAGCTGTCTGGGAATATCAACCCCCAGTCGCGGCAAGGGTTTTGGCAAATAAGCGCATCCAGGATTCAGGCGATCGCCGCTGCCAGAGGGGGCACTGCGCTCCTTTAGGCCTTGAATAGAATAGTTGTCTCACGGAGGAACGGCAATATGGTGACCGCAGCAGTATTTAAAGCCCCCTGGGGAAATACGCTCATCGCCATTACGTCCCTTGTGGGAATTTTGCTCCTGGCCATGGTGCTATTTGGGCTCTTGACCGGTCCCCGCAGCAACCCAGTTTGGATCATCTCCATGGTGTTGCTCCCCCTAGGAATCTTGGTGACCACTGCCTTCTTAGGGGTATGGGGCTATCGTGTGGACGGCCAAACCCTCTACGTGCAGCGGCTGGGGTGGCAAACGGCGATCGCCCTAGAGCACCTACAGTCGGTAGAACAGGTCCCCGCCGCCATGAAAGGATCGATTAAGACCTGGGGAAATGGCGGGCTGTTTAGCTTTGCGGGCCGATTTCGCAACGCCACCCTCGGTCCCTATGAAGCCTATGCCACGGACCTGACCCGCACCGTTGTGCTAACCTTCCCCAGTCGCAAAATTGTGTTGTCCCCCGAGGAGCCTGAACGGTTTGTCCGGACCCTCTCCGACCCCCAAAACCTTATTTGACCCAGCCTACCCTGATGGGAACCGACCCCAGGATTGTGTGGCCTGCCAGATTCTGACCGGCCAGATCACGGTGCCAGGGGGCACCATTGCGGAAACCCCGGATTGGATTGCCGATCATTGCATCGGCAAACATGGGCTCGGGGCAATTGTGGTCAAGTCCCGCGCCCATCGAGAAAACCTCTGGGATCTAACCCCCCAGGAAGCCGCCACCCTGGGGGGATTCCTGAAAAAAATCACCCATGCGATGCAGGTGGTCCTCGGGGCGGAGCGGATTTATATCAATTCTTGGGTGGATCAGCCGCCTTACCATGTCCATTTTGTTTTGCAGCCTCGCTATCCCGACACAGACAAAGTCGAATTAGGGCTCCAGGGTCTAGAGCTACAGATTTATCGAGCCCTTCAACCCAAGCCCCAGGCGGATGAGGCGGCAGCGATCGCCGATAAAATCCGCACCCACCTGGCCGAAACCCATCCCTCCCGGTCAGTGTAGCCATGCGGGTGGTGGTACAACGGGTGCAGTCGGCCCAAGTACGGGTCCAAGACCAAGTGGTTGGCCAAATCGGTCTGGGGCTGGTGCTATTGGTGGGCATTACTGCCACGGATACCGATGCTGAGCTGGATTGGATGGTGCGTAAATGTTTGAGCCTCCGCCTATTTCCCAACCCAGAGCAGCCTGGGAGCGATCGCTGGGAGGCATCGATTCAAGAGGTTCAAGGGGCGCTATTGGTGGTGAGCCAGTTCACCCTTTACGGCAACTGCCGTAAGGGTCGGCGACCCTCCTTTGACCAGGCAGCGGCACCGACCCTAGCGAAATCCCTCTATGACGACTTTGTGGACCGCCTCAAGGCCAGCGGGGTGACGGTGGCCCCAGGACAATTTGGGACCCATATGGCGGTGGAATTGGTGAACGATGGGCCGGTGACGATGCTGCTAGAGCGTTAGGGGACTTAACCAAACGGTGCCCCCCCATCACGGTGTGCCCATACGTTACGTAAACGTCAAAACCAGGTTGGGCATTAAGCGCTGCAAATTTTTCAAGGACTTGGTTTGCCAAAGAATAGTATTAGAGCCCTTAAGGGTGAGCTGGGCCTCTTCCCATTGTCTGACCTTGACCACAAACATCGACAGCATACTGATGCCAGAGCTATTGAGAAACGCTAGCTCCCGCAGATCCACAGTAAACACCGGAGCTGCTGCCATGGCCGCCACCAATAGGTCCATGATCGGTTGATAGGATGCCATCCCGTCTAGGCGCAGAAACCCCTGGAAAAATACCGTTGAATCAATGGGCTCAAACCATACCCGATAGTCATCTGTTTTTACTTCCACTGGCACTTCTTCCACAGATTTCACACTCCTTGAGAGTCCACGACCGAGCCCCAGGCTCTCAAATGCTGAGATGGGCCATCACCTGCACCCGCGTCACATTGGGGTTTAGGGTTTGAACTTGAAAGCGCCATCCCAACTCGGCAGCATAGTCCTTCACCATGGTTAGTATCCCCAAGCTAGAGACTCCCGAACCAAGGGCGGTTTTCTCAAGCTGACGGGTATACAGGTCATCAATATCGGCATCGAGCAGGGTTTCAATAAACTGCTGATACCCAGCGACAGCTTTGGGGCTAGCGTGGTTAGTCACCTCGATCACAATCTGCTCTGGGTAAAGCTTTAGGGTGATCACGATAGGCAAGTTCGCTACGCTATCGCTGTACTTGACAGCATTTTCGAGCAGTTCATTGGCAATGTAGCTGATCGCAGCTCTAGCGGTGTCTTGGCGATTGATCTGGCTGCCGGGTAACGTGTCACCAGGAAAAAATTCGGCAAAATAGCCGCCCAAAAAATCCGCAGACAAGCCGTAGTTTTTCCAGCGGCGACTGCGAGGAGCCCGAGCGGGGGAAAACTGCAGGGTCAAATACTCTTCATTGGGGGGTAACGTCTCTAGAAAGGTTCCATAGATTTTGATTCGGTCAGAGACAGGGATCATATTCGGTGCTTCTGGCATCAGCTGGCATGGTAAACAATACGGTTGTGCCCCTGCTGCTTAGCTAGATACAGCATTTGAACCGCACCGTTGATGAGATCGGTGGTGGGGTAATGGGGCTGGGGAATACGGATGGTACTTCAGACACACCGATACCTAGTCTGCTTACTTCATTGCTTCGGGGGAGTGACGGGTGAATCGGGACACTGGTGACGCCATCTCTAAATCTTTTTATTCCTGCGGTGAGAACATGCTGGCCCTGGCACCTAAGCCAGCCCCTGTCAGCAACACTTGAAGACCAACAAAGCGATGTCATCCTGTAGCAGTTGCGAACCCATATGCCGTTGTAAATCATCCAAAATAGCCACCCGAATATCGCGGGCGGAGGCTTGATGGTAGGTCTGGGTGACGTCACACAGGCGGTCTAGGCCATACTGCCGATTGTCTCGATCCATCGCTTCAGAAATGCCATCGGTATAGAGCACCATGACATCCCCTGGCTGGAGCTGGAGCTGGATTTTGGCCGCAAAGGCACTAATATCAGGCTCCAGCCCCAGGGGAAACCCCAGCTCAAAGGTATCAACCAGTTCCAGCTCGCCACTCTGCCGGACCAAGATCAGGGTTTCATGTTGGCCGCCAATGGTGAGTTCCCCTGCTTGGTATAGCAGTCGCCAATTGCATTAAGACATAAGCTAGAAGCATTTCCCATCTCCGGTGAGTGCCAT
>JAQCKL010000089.1 GCA_027592485.1 Cyanobacteriota bacterium | reverse complement strand
GAGATTCTCTCTAATGCCGTACAGGGTAAAACGCCAACATTGGTAGCAGGGACCTAGGTAGTTACAATTGGATTTCTAAATCGGCAATCCTGCCAGCACCCGCTATGGCCGCTCAAACCGACCGGGGGAAACCGCCGCCATTAGGTCCGATGGGCCCGCTTGGTCTGATTGACCTACAGCCCATTCAGCAAAGTGTGTTGCTAAGCCCGGCACTAGGGCAAAAGGACTGCTAAAGCCTGAAAAGAGAGACAATCCCCTCAGGCCTGGGACGGATCCGGCTAGGGGTAAGCCATCGCGACTAAAGGCTACGGGGCAGGTTCGCCACTGTCCCGGCACCGCCCCTAAGGCCGGGACTAGATGGGATATCCCTTGACGCAATTGCGCGGTGCTGGTCGCTTCATCCAAGGGGGGCTGGAGGGCGGTATGGATGCGGCTAATTTGGCCAATGCGGATGATGCCATTGCGAAACTGAATACAGCCCAGGTCTAGAACTGGGGGGGCTAGGGCCTGGTCAGACTGCTCCCACTGATCATCAATGGTGGTTTCACTGGTCTGGGCTTCCAACCCAGACCGGGTTAGGGCCGCTGGCATAATCAAGGTGCGCAGATGGGGCGATTGGGGTGGGGTTTCCAAGATCTCCGCATGGGTAAAGTACACCGGTACCGTTAAGCCAATGGTTTGGACCAGGGTGCGGGTAAAGCCCCCCGCTGCGATCGCCACTTGACCCGCCGCGTAGGCTTGGGTAAGGGTGGTCACCCCGGTTACTTTTTCGCCGATGCGTACCAGGCCGGTGACTGGGGCAATGATGCGGTGACCGCCTAAGGCTTGAAACCCCTGGTTATAGGCCTTTACCAGGGCCATGGGGTTAACGTGACCATGGCGAACCGTGAGGGCTCCGGCCATGGCTTGGGGATTGAGTTGGGGTTCGAGGGCGATCGCCTCATCTACCGAAATCGGTTGGGGGGGAGATTCCGTGGTGCTGTAGGTTTGGGCCATGGTTGCCGGATCCTCCCCAGCGGGCACCGTCAGTAACAGGTCTAATTCCCGGAACTCAGTATCAACACCCGTTTCTGCCGGTAGGGCCAGGTGCCGAGTCCGGCCTTCGCGACAAAGCTGCCGAGTCACGTCGGTGGTCCCTGACCAGTAGGGAATGCCCCCATAGCTAAAGCGAGTGGCGCTGGCAGGGCTATCACTGCGATCTAACAACAGCACGGATAATCCCTGGCGACTCAGCTCGTAGCTCAAGGCGGCTCCAGTGAGGCCATTGCCCACCACAATCCAATCAAACGTTTGCATGGTTAAGGATGCTGTAGGGCTAGGGATGAATCTGCGACAGGATCACCCGCAGGCGATCATAATCATCCTTCAGTAAAATATTCAGGGTGCGCCCGGCCTGTACTAGCCATTCCCGATCTAGATTGCGCAGTTGGTACACCGAACGAATCACCGCCCCCACCAATGCATCCACAGGGGCAGAACCCATATCCAACAGGGTGCGCACAAAATCCAGGCTTTCAGTGAAGGCAATTACCGTCTCAGGAGAGCATTGATAAACAGCCTGATGGACCTGGGGGGGACGGGGCGGTAAATGTTGGTAGTTCTGGTCAGCCTCGGTTCGATATCCCACAATCGCCGCCCGAAACTCCGTCTTGAGCATGGCAAAGATTTGGGGTTGTTGCTCCCGTAGCTCAGCTAAAGATAATCCCAAAGCGGTGGCCCGATGGACCGAGTCCACGGGGCTGGTGGTGGCATAGTAGACTACGCCATAGATGGTATTGCCAGAGGCCTCATCCACCGCCTGCACCCAACTGCCAAAGGGGGGCATTTGGGCAAAGTCTAAGGACTGAGGGTCAAGGCACTGGGCCAAAAATTCTGTGGTCGTGGTTTCGACCACCTCGGCAATGTGGCCGGTCTGGCGGGCAGAGGGAGCAAAGGATAATCCCAGGGTCATGGCCAGTCTCTACTATTTGCCGCGACGGGACGTATCAATGGTTTCAAGTTCTGATGCATTGAAGGTAACGAGCTTGTCCCAGTTACCCCCTTCAAACAAAACCGCAACCTTACCGTCCGATACCCGTTGTACTTGCCCTTGAAATCCGTAGTAGGTGTCATCTAAGTTGACGACCCGAACCGCTGTGCCTGGAAAGAGCATGATCTGGTGATGGCCTTAAACGCGTCCAATGTTCATTCTTTTAACACAAAACCCGTGTCTCCCTAGGTTTAGATCCTCCACCCCTTTACGTTCCCACCCCTTCACCCAGACAGCCATACCCCCCTAAGGATCCTTAAACCGCAAGCGATGGCGGTAGTTGGCAACCGATTCCACAATCCCTAGGGCGATGAAATTAGATAGCAGCGCCGATCGCCCGTAGCTGACCCAGGGTAAGGGAATACCCGTTACGGGAGCCAGGCCAATGGTCATACTGATATTGACCATCACCTGAAAAAACAGCATCGACAACACGCCCACCGCTAGCAGGGACCCAAAGTTGTCCTTGGCATTTTGGGCAATAATCACCAATCGCAAAAAAATCAGCCAGAAGACCAGTAAGACTGCGATCGCTCCCACAAACCCCCACTCCTCCCCAATCGCAGAGAAGATGAAATCGGTATGCTGCTCGGGAATAAAGCTGAGTTGGGTTTGGGTGCCTTGATGCAATCCCCGCCCCAAAACCTTGCCTGCACCAATGGCAATCCGGGACTGAATCAGGTGATAGCCGCCGCCGAGGGGATCGCGATCGGGATCCAAAAAAAGAATCAGTCGGTCTTTTTGGTAATCCTTGAGGAAACCCCAAAATACCTCGCCGAGCTTGCCTGAAACCAAATTAACGGCGGTGGCCAGAACGGTACTCATCAGCCGCCAGGGCAAGCTCAGCCAAGCCACGGCCCCCATTCCGACTGACCAAATCAGCCAAATCGGGACGGAAAAGTGATAGACAATCGCGGCCACTAGCGGAGAGGCCATCAAAACCAGCCAGCCTGGATTGACGTTGGCCCAGTACAACATCCCTAAGGTGATCGCCCCAAAGACGAGGGAGGTGCCCAAATCTGGCTGTACAAAGACCAAGCTCCAGGGCACGGCGGCAACCGCTAAAGCTCGCAATACCCCCCATAGGGTGGAGGCATTGGGCGCACTCAACATGGCCGCCAGGGTGATAATTATCCCCACCTTAGCAAATTCTGAAGGCTGGACATGAAAGCCGAAAATAGAGATCCAGCGCTGGGCACCCAAGCCACTGGTACCCACAAAGATCACCGCCAGTAGGGAAACATTCACCACACCGTAAATGACCCACTGCCATTTCAGCAGATGCTCATACCGGAATCGAGCTAACCCGAGGGCAGTGCCTAAGCCCAAAAGCCCTAGAATCAGATGGTTCCAGCCGTAGGCAGTCTGCTCTAGGTTGATCTGGGTGCTGGCAATTTGCACACTGGCAAACACCATTAGCAGGGTAGGCAGGGCAAACAACAGCCAATCCACCTGCTGCCACCCCCGCAGCCATCGCTTCCAACGATTACCGAGATAGAAAGACTGCATCATCAGCTTAAGGCCGCCACAGAAATCTTGGCCGCTACCGTTTTAGCAATGGCGGTCAGGGCCTGGGCCGAGGCGGACTCGGGATGGGACACCACGATGGGGATCCCTTGATCGCCCCCCTGGCGCACATCCATTTCTAGGGGCACCGACCCGAGTAAGGGCACCTCCAGTTCGGCGGCGGTCTTTTCTCCGCCGCCAGAACCAAAAATGTCGTAGCGCTTGTCAGGCATATCCGGCGGGATAAAATAGCTCATGTTTTCCACAATGCCCAAGACCGGCACCTGTAATTGCTGAAACATGCGGAGCCCTCGGCGGGCATCGGAGAGGGCCACCCTTTGAGGGGTACTGACAATCACTGCCCCGGCCATGGGGACCGCCTGGGCCAGCGTGAGCTGGGCATCCCCGGTGCCGGGGGGCAAGTCCACCACCAAATAATCGAGTTCGCCCCATTGGACTTGATACAAAAACTGACGAATCACACCATTTAGCATGGGACCTCGCCAGACCACCGGCTGGTCCCGGTCGATCAAGAAGCCCATGGAAACCATCTTGACCCCATGGTTAAAGGCGGGCTCTAGGACCTCGCTGCCTTCTTCTTTCCCTGGGCGTACGGTGACGGAGGCCTCTGCCAAGCCCAGCATGATCGGGGCGTTGGGGCCATAAATGTCTGCATCTAGGAGGCCCACCTTGGCCCCAGTTTGGGCTAAAGCGACAGCGATATTGACCGCCACCGTACTCTTGCCGACACCGCCTTTACCGCTGGAGACGGCCAGAATATTTTTGACCCCACCAATACCTTGGCGATCAGGTAAGGATTTTTGCTGGGGGATCTCGGCGGTGACCGTGACGTCCACCGATGCCACCCCCGGCAACTGGCGTACAGCTTTCTCACAGTCCTCAACGATGAATTCCCGTAGGGGGCAGGCCGGGGTGGTCAAGACGAGGGTGAACCGTACAGCCCCATCAGTCACCTCTACGTCTCGAATCATGTTGAGGTCAACCAGGCTCTTTTGGAGTTCTGGATCCTGCACGGGACGCAGTACATCCAAAACTGACGGGGCATCTAGGGTAAGGGTCATAGGGATTTAGATCACAAGCAGTGAAAGACGGTTCGCCAGGTTCATTGACTCAGTAGGAGCCCGGCAGCTCGATTAATTTTAACGGTTGATCTCGTCTCCTCAATGTCCCTACCACGCTTCGAAACTAGAGCGCCGGGGTGGCAGCGCTTTTGGGGTGGCCCGTTCGGCCGCCGCCGCCATCGCCTCTGCCACTTGAGCTGCATAGGGCTTAATCAAAGACCAGGCCAAGGGCGATAACCAACCTCTGAGGGTAATGGAATAGGATACCCGAGTACCCCACATGGTTGATTCCAGCTTGTAAATCACCCGCTCTTCGAGTCCCGGCACCGGAAATAAGCGAATACTCAAGAGCTCTTGGGGCAGGACCCGTTCCACAAAGGTGGTAACCGGAATCGGCAACCATCGGGGCATAACTCGATAGATCAACCCCGGTCGAATCACTAATCCCCTGGGCACATTTGTGCTCGTGATCAGGGGATGCCAGGACATATCGGCTAAGTTGATCAGCGTTTGCCAGAGGGTGTCGATGGGGGCGGTGCTGAGGGTCTGATACTGTCGCTCCAACTGCCGTGTCGGCTCCAACTGATGGAGCCACCCTCGACAGCTTTGGGCGGTTTTTGATAGGCGTTGCAGCCAGGGATGGGTCATATCCTTAGGGACACCGTATGGCACCGTTATAAGGAGAAAGAATCAACCGGAAAAACGTCCGACCGATCAGCGAAGCCAGCTAAATTCAGGTGTCAAACCTTTCTTGTAGATGGAACGCCTAGCTTAGCCCAGGGCCATACCATGCCTATGCGCCTTAGGACGGGCGTAAGACAGCATGTCACCTATTGCTTGAGTGCCTGAGGGGAAAGTCGATGACCTGTTGTAAAAGTCAAGTTTTCTCAATATGGAGAAATGTTTTGGGGGAGCCATCTGGATCTCGATTCACGGTAGGCTCATCAATGTTATTTCCCCGGCATTTTCGTAACGTTAGTCTGACGCTGTTATTGTTGCCATGACCTCTTCTCCCCCTAAGCTCGACGCTCCCATCGCTGTCTCTTCGCCCCCCCCAGCTAACTCGCGGGAGCAGGTTAGTGATTTCATGAAGGCGATCCAAGATGAGATTTGCCAAGGGCTAGCAGCGGCAGATGGCAGTGGTGAATTCCAGCAAGATCAATGGGAGCGGCCCGAAGGGGGGGGCGGCCGTTCTCGGGTGCTCAAGCAGGGTGATGTTTTTGAGCAGGGTGGGGTTAATTTTTCAGAGGTCTGGGGCAGCCAACTCCCTCCATCAATCCTGGTGCAGCGCCCGGAGGCAGCGGGCCATGGGTTTTATGCCACCGGCACCTCGATGGTGCTTCATCCCCAGAACCCTTACATTCCGACGGTCCACCTCAACTATCGCTACTTTGAGGCCGGTCCCGTGTGGTGGTTTGGCGGGGGGATTGATCTGACGCCCTACTATCCCAACCTGGAAGACGTTCAGCATTTTCACCGCACCCTCAAGCAAGCCTGCGATCGCCACCACCGTGACTATTACCCCACCTTTAAGCATTGGTGCGATGAGTATTTTTACCTCAAGCATCGTCAAGAGACTCGGGGAGTTGGGGGCATTTTCTTCGACTATCAAGATGGTCGCCCTGGGGAACTCTACCGGGGATCAAACCAAGAAGGCATTGCGGCTCAGCACAGCCACCAAGTAGGGACGGTCCCTAGCCGGAGTTGGGAGGATATCTTTAACTTCGTGCAATCCTGCGGCAAAGCCTTCTTGCCCGCTTATCTGCCGATAGTGGAGCGTCATCGGGCTCAGGCCTATGGCGATCGCGAGCGTGACTTTCAACTTTACCGTCGAGGCCGCTACGTAGAATTTAATTTAGTCTATGATCGGGGGACTATTTTTGGGCTTCAAACCAATGGCCGCACTGAATCTATCCTGATGTCATTGCCCCCGATGGTGCGTTGGGAATACGGTTACCAGCCCCAGTCTGGGACGCCCGAAGCCGCTTTGTATGAGACATTTCTAAAACCCCAAGACTGGCTAGGGCTGAAAACAATTCCTAGTGCCGCCCCTTAATTTGTGCTGTAGGCTTAGAACTTGGTAGGCCTGTTAGTCCAGCTTGTTCATCCCCTGTGCCGCTCATTCCCATTATCGAGACCCAGGCAAAATCCATGGGACTTCAATGGAGTGTCTGGGTAAGATATGGGAACTGTAGGGCTACTGCTCTGGACGGGGACGAGTTTGCACGGATGACTGTGAAATATTGCCCCGTAACAGTTCCTGGCTGAGGCGAAAACTGTGGTGGATCAGCAATTTTTGTGCAGTGGTATCACAGCGTTACCCTAAGGCATTGCTTAAGTTGGAGTTATCCAAAGATAGGAAGTTATGGATCAAAAAACGCACACAACGGACGATGGGAAGCAAATCATCATCCTGACTCCCACGGGGCGTTTGGATATCACAACAGCCTGGCAGTTTCGGCTGAAACTCCAAGAATGTATTTCCCGCGTTAGTCCCCACGTTGTGGTCAATCTGAGTCAGGTGAACTTTATTGATAGTTCAGGGCTGACCTCTTTGGTTGCTGGTATGCGGGATGCTGACAAAGTCAAGGGTAGCTTTCGGATTTGCAACGTTCATCCCGAAGCTAAATTGGTTTTTGAAGTCACCATGATGGACTCGGTATTTGAGATTTTTGAAACGGAGTCAGAAGCCCTAGAAGGGGTCCCTCGACGGGTCGCCAGTTAGAAAAAACAGAGTCCTAGACTTGAATTCAATTTTAAAGCCCCCTTTGTCAATGGGTCGGCTGTCGCCAAACCATCCATAACTTTGTGGGTGCGAACACAAAGGTATTGGGGTACGGAATGGGCCATGAAGCCCCCTGCGGTCCTCAGTCTAGGGAGGGACGTGAGTTTTTGAGGTGGGTCCCGGTCCCTCAGCCAGGTTATAGAAGTGTATTAGCTTTCTGGATGTAACCTTGGCAAAGGGTCTGCTTCACGACACAATGAATTACTGTACCTTTCAACACTTTTCCGTGAGCAACGTCCCGACGGTTTCTGATACAAAGCGCGTCTTCTATAACCACCATACTCGCCCGATCTCATCGGTTTACCGCCGGGTGATAGAGGAGTTGCTGGTAGAGATGCATTTGCTCCGGGTGAATGAGTATTTTGCTTACGATGCCATCTATGCCCTAGGGATTGTGACCATCTTTGACCGCTTCATGGATGGGTACCGTCCAGAAGCCGATCGGGATGCCATTTTTAAAGCACTCTGCCTGGCCGCAGATAGTACCCCTGAACAATACCGCCAAGATGCCCAGAACGTTTTGGGGTGGGTAGAGGGTTTGACCCTGGAAGAACTCAAGGCATTAATGGTGACCTCCTCTGCCCAGGAGGGAGACTTGAAAGCGACCTTTAAGGCGTTAAATGAGCGCGATCATTTCAAATATAGTCGGGCCTTTGGCATTGGTTTGTATACCCTTCTGGAAACCGTGGATGCCGATACGGTCCAGGATAAGGAAGCGCTCACCGCGTTTATCCAAGCCACTGCCGATGCGCTGCCCCTCTCCTTTGACAAGCTCCAGAAGGATTTGGAACTCTATAGAAGTAATCTGGACAAAATGGTCCAAGCCCAAATCATGATGGCGGACATTTTGGTGGCTGATCGTAAAAAGCGAGAGGAACGCGCCCAAGCGAAGGCAGACGCTAACAAGCCACAACCCGATCCGCCTGAAGCGACCCATGGCGAGGCCGTCGAGGAAGAAGCCAGCGACTCGTAGATGGGCGGGTTTTGCCCCTTAGGACCGTTCCGATCCTTAGCGCAGAAGCAAGGTGGCTCGCAGTCTTGTC
Source organism: Cyanobacteriota bacterium (assembly GCA_027592485.1). Taxonomy (GTDB): domain Bacteria; phylum Cyanobacteriota; class Cyanobacteriia; order Phormidesmidales; family Phormidesmidaceae; genus PCC-6406. Next base: position 3,026 of record JAQCKL010000089.1, on the reverse strand, counting down.
CTAACCCGGACTGGCGACTGCTATACCCTTGAGAAGGACTTCCAGATGGCCTATGGAAGTCCTTCTGTGTATTGGCGATCGAAAAATTTCACCCCTACGCAGGGGTGTGGAGTGAGCTGAGTTAGAGGAACCCATGCAGGACGATTTACGGGTTTTTGTCGGGGGAACCGCGCTCTGAAGATGGTCACTTTTCTCTGGCGGTTACTCTGCCTTGCTACCGCCTATAAAGCCAAGCTGCTGTGTTCCGGGGTATTTGTCTCTCAGCGATCGCCCCTTGCCCTCCTCAACCAAGATCTCGCTGTCGATAATCTATGCTTCCTGCGGGCCATCCACACCACCATTGATCACCAAAGCCAAACCGTCACTGCATCGATGTTGGGCCTAGCTCGCCGCACCGCCCTCTACCGCCCTGGTCTTGGCAGTACCCTCGTGATCGACACCACGATCTCAGCCCTGCACCATCAAACCCAAAATTTTGCTGCCCCTTGCGCCCCGACTCCACCCCTCCACCCCGCTCCGCCGGAACTGGAGACAGCCCTCAAACCCGCCCTACAAACAGCCCTCGAACCCGCCTTTAGCGAACCCAATCGTCGCCGCCGCCAACGCACCCGTGCGGTAGTCGTGGCCCAGCATGGCGCGATCATCGCCGAGCGTTATGCCCCTGGGTTTACGGCCACGATGCCTTTACTGGGCTGGTCTATGACCAAAAGTGTGGTCAATGCCCTGGTGGGCATCTTGGTCTATCAAGGCAAGTTGGCATTAGATCAGGACGCGCTACTGCCGGAATGGGATCACCCCGGCGATCCCCGCCGTGCCATCACCTTAGACCAACTGCTGCGGATGCGAAGCGGACTGCAATTTTCAGAGGCATATACCGATCCGCGTTCTGATGCCACCACCATGCTGTTCCAGCGGGGGGATTCGGCCACCTACGCGGCTCGCCTGCCCCTGGTCGATCCGGGGGTTTGGTCCTACGCCAGCGGTACCACCAACATTCTTTGCCGGATCATCCGCCATGCCCTCGGCGGCAGCTTGGCCGATTACTTTACCTTTCCTCGGGTTGCGCTGTTTGAGCCCTTGGGGATGACCAGTGCCATTCTGGAGCCGGATGCAGCGGGCACCTTTACCGGCTCTTCGTTTATGTATGCCACGGCTCGGGATTGGGTGCGGTTTGGGCAATTGTATTTGCAAGAGGGGTGCTGGCAAGGGCGACGGTTGCTGCCGGAAAACTGGGTGGAATATTCGATGACGCCCAGTGATCCAGCCCAGCGCTATGGGGCGCATTTTTGGCGACAGGTGCCTTTTTCCTTTGCTTCTCAACGGGTCCCGAGACCGGTGCTGCCGCCCGATACGTTGATGGCGTCGGGATATCAAGGCCAAATCCTGACGATTATCCCATCGCTGCAACTGGTGGTGGTGAGGCTGGGGTTATCGCAACGCCACCACAGTTGGGACCATGAGCAGTTTATGGCAGCCCTGGTGCAGTCCCTGGTCCCATGACCGTCATTGCCCGTCTTTAGGTTGAGATACCACTAGCATTTCATTGCCACCCCGCTGAAATTCATAGGCGACATGTTCAATCCGGGTCGGGTAGCCCTGGCGGTTGAGGGTGGTCAGCACGGTGTCTAAATGGCGGGAGGGTTGGCTACCCAACTCTAGCAGGGGGAAGATGCGCACCTCGGTGGCCACCCGGCACAGCTCTTGGAGGGCGGCGAGGTGAAAGTCGTAATTGAGCTGGGGGCTATAGAGAAAGAGCAGGTGGGAGCAGAGGGCTAAGTCGAATCTGCGATCGCTAAAGGGTAGTTCTGGCAAACGGGCGGTGACGTAGCGGCCCTGGGCTTGGCCAGCCTCAAAATCGGCTAGAAACGTCTCCATGGCGGCCATGCGTGCTTGGCCAAGGTGTTCGGGACTTTGGAAGCGGTCCCACAGAAACTCGGCTTGGTTTTGACGGACCTTGGCAATGACTTCGTCGTAGGTGGCGGTGACGCGATCGCGAATCGCCGCTGCGGTGAATTGATAAATCGGATCGACGGAGATCACCCGTCCCCCTTGCTGGGTCAACGTACTGTTAAAGGCAGCGGGACCATCACCACAGCCGAGGATGGATTTTTGCAAATCCGACGGGGTGAGGTTGAACATAGCCTGGTACTCCGCAAAGGAGCGACCCCAGGGCACTACGGTCTCAAGGGAAAAGGCCATTTGGTGCAGATGCCACGGTTTCGATGATGACTATGCCATGGCAGGGTAAGGGTTGATGGGCGCTGTGCATTGTTTACAAACTAGGGACACCCTATTTGAAAACAAGCTCTACTAACTGTACTGGCTCATGAATAACCACCGTTGCCCCCGCTGCCTCTAATTCTGTTGGCGTCCCATACCCCCAACTCACCCCCACCGCTGCTATCCCATTCGCCAAGGCCCCTGCTACGTCGTAATGGCGATCGCCCACCATCAGACATTGCTCCGCCGCCAACCCCCGCTTCTGCAACACATACGCCAATAGATCGGCCTTATGGGATCGCCGTCCATCCCACTCCGACCCATGGATGAAGCTAAAAAACGGGCTCAATTCAAAATGATCCAAAATCTGCTCGGCAAACACCCAGGGCTTAGAGGTCGCCACCAATAGCTGATGGCCCAACCCCCGCAACGTTTCTAGGACCTGGGGAATCGATTCATAGACCCGATTCTCAAAGAGGCCCACCGCCGCAAACCGCTCCCGATATAGGGCGATCGCCCGTTCTACATCCGCCACCGTCGCGCCCGGAATCGTCGCCTGAAATGAATCCTGCAGGGGCGGGCCAATGAAGGTTCGCAACACAGATTCTGGGGGAACGGGCAGCGCCATTTTCTCAAAGGCATCGGCCACCGATCTGCAGATGCCGTCTTTGGGATCGGTGAGGGTGCCATCCAAGTCAAAAATGATATTCATCTCAAGTGACTCCTCTGCGGCGTAAATGACTTGCCCCCTATCCCCCCCATCCCTATCCCCCCCCCCCCAGCTCCCTGCCACATTGGAAGCCATC
>JAQCKL010000088.1 GCA_027592485.1 Cyanobacteriota bacterium | reverse complement strand
TTAAAGCCCTAAAAGGGCTGAAGCCCTTGTCGGACATGAAGTCTATACTTTTTCAGCAAGCCCTAATTACGCTCTAGAATCCACGCCCCAGGGTTGGCAGTTCAGTAACGAAGCAGCCCTAGAAGATTTTATCTGGGAGCATTTCAACCTCGTCTAACTTAAAACCTGGAGTTCCCCTCGCCCCCTGGAAGAGGGGCTGGGGGTGAGGGGCAGAACTACGGTTCTCAACATGGACTTGGTTTATCTAGCCTTATTCCTATGGTTACGTTAGGCGACTGCCACCCAAGATCCAATGTTGGTTGGTCTGACTCAAATCCTGTCTTTCTGTTTATTGGCTCAAACCTGTGCTTTGCATCAACAGTCTGTTAGCCCTAGAGCCCTTCCAAGCCCTGCCCACCGAGCGGTTGCAGTGGGTTTAGATCTTGAGGGTTGCATCGCACTTCTGGTTTTAACCGACAGCTTGTCTAAAAGCAAGAATACTAATGCTGAGTGACTTCACCCAAAGCTTCCTGAAGCAATTCATCACTAACACCATGACGTTTCAAGCTCGCAATGAGTGCAGAGACCGTATCTCCTTCTAGACGTTCCAAATCAGTACGAAGCCCTTGCCCGATATAGGCCCGTGCTAGTGGCTGATACCCAGAAAATCCCAGTAACGGTGCAACTCGTTTCAGATCTTCGATGACATCTTCGGGCATCCGAATGGTGATCGTGGTCATCGGGCGATTTCTATCTAACCGTTTTTTTAATGTTTCAGCTTTCATAATATTCACGTTCCTTGCGCGTTGCTTTTCGGGCTGAAATAATTCGAATCGTGTCGTTTTCGCGTTCAATAAAAACGGCGTACAAAAGATTCCAGCGTTTATCAAGGCCGATGATGGCGTCGCGTGCCTCCTCATTGCGACTCGCATCCACCACGACTAAGAGTGGATCAAAGAAGGCTTCTGTCGCTTGCTGAAACGTTACGCCATCATGCTTTTGGATGTTGGCCTGAGCTTTTCCATCGTTCCAGACAAACGTAATGCCGTTAAGAACAAAATACACATCCATAGCTTGCAGTGTAGCCAGAGCATATTTACAATGTCAATACAATGCTTGTTGATTGTTCATTGCTGTTTAACAGCTCAAACCTGTGCTTTGTATTGACAGCTTACTCGCCCTAGAGCCCTTTCAAGCCCTGCCCACCGAGCGATTGCAATGGGTGTGCGATCGCGCCCACCCCTATCCCCTCGCTAAAGGAGAATTCCTGGTCAAGGAAGGGGGAGATCCCAAAGGGTTCTTTATCCTCACTGAGGGTCGTCTGGCCCTCACCCGCCTTAGTGAAGGGGTCGATATGCCGATTGGCACCTCCGAGGCTCCAGGCTTTATTGGGGAAATTCAAGTCCTGACCGAAGAGCAGGTGCCCTTGACCGTAAGGGCCATGACCGACTGTCATCTTTACCAGCTCAATTGCGCTGACTTTTTAGAGTTGCTGCACACCTGCCGCATCTTTGAGCGGGCAATGTTTCGGGTTGTTCAGAAACGGATTCGAGGCTTGGAGTCGTTTATCCGCAGCCGCGAAAAGATGGCCTCCCTCGGTACCCTCTCAGCGGGGCTGGCCCACGAACTCAACAACCCTGCTGCCGCTGTCGTGCGGGCGCTCAAAGACGCCCTTCCGGCCATGCGGGAACTGGAAATGATGAACCTGACCTATGGTCAGCAGTTGCCTGAAGCTGACCATACTGAAGAGTGGCAGCAGACCCGCGAACGGGGCTATGACACCTTGCTCAGCCAGCGACCTGACCCGATGACCCTGAGCGATCGCGAAGACGCCCTCCTGGATTGGCTCGAAGACTTCGGCATTGACGACGCCTGGAAGCTGAGCGAACCCTTGGCGGCAGCGGGCATTGAGGCCGAAACCCTGGCGCAGCTCACCGACCCCTGGCTAGACAGCCCAAAAGCGCTGCGGGAGATGGGCATCCGCTGGCTGGCCCTCTCCTTTGAGGTGATGGAGATGATGCAGAGCGGCCTACGGGGGGCGGAGCGGATTTCGGAACTGGTGCATTCCATGAAATCTTACTCCCACATGGATGCGGGGGCGCTGCAGCAGGTGGATATCCATGATGGGCTGGAGGATACCCTGCGGCTGTTTGCCTACAAGTTAAAAGGCGGCATCACGGTGGAGCGCCACTACGATCGCGATTTGCCCCAGGTGTTGGCCTACGGCAGCGAGCTGAACCAGGTGTGGACGAACTTGATTGATAATGCGATCGCGGCCATGGCGGGCAAGGGGAAGCTAACCCTACGCACCTGTCACGATGGCAACTATGTGCGGACAGAAATTGTGGATACGGGGCCGGGGATTCCGGAGGAAATTCGGTTGCGGATCTATGAGCCGTTTTTTACCACCAAGCCCATGGGAGAAGGGTCAGGATTGGGGCTAGATGTGGCGCGGCGGATTGTGGAGAATCGCCATCAGGGGATGTTGTCGGTAGAGTCGGTGCCAGGGAAAACCTGTTTTGCCGTCTGCATTCCCATTTCCACGGAGGCTGAAGGCACTGATTGACGCTGGAAAAAAGCAAAAAAAAAGCAATTCCGCCATGAACTGATCACAGCTTATGGCGCTGGCCACGTTGCAGCGGAAACCTATGGTCGCTCTGCTGCCTTGGACATAAGCACAGTGGCTCACAGTCTAAACAGCAGTTGCACCAACTAAAATACTGCCTCAATACAATAGTAGAGAGGCTGAAACCCTTGAAAAAGGGAACCTGCATATGCGGATGAAAGGACTTGAACCTTCACGTCGCGAGGACACTAGAACCTAAATCTAGCGCGTCTACCAATTCCGCCACATCCGCGTGTCAGAAATATATAGTATCAGGAGATTAGGAAGATGCCATCCTCTGGGGCCATTGAAATTAACTATTGAGGGGCGTTTAGGGTCAGCAACCCTGCTGCCCATCGGAATTCCCTACCGAGACACCCATAGGAGCCATCAGAGGAGGGACTACTATATATATCTGAGGCATTGGCGACCATGGCGTGCCCGTTGCTACCTCGATCGCAATCGGGGCAAGCTATGGTCCCTTAGGTGACTGCATAAGAGGAGAAAGCAAACGGATGGGAAAAGTTGTCGGCATCGACCTAGGCACAACCAACTCGGTCGTCGCTGTCATGGAAGGCGGCAAACCCGTGGTCATTGCCAACGTCGAAGGCATGCGCACCACCCCATCCGTGGTGGCGTTTAGCAAGGATGGCGAACGGCTGGTGGGGCAGATGGCCCGGCGGCAGACGGTGTTAAACCCCCAAAACACTTTTTATGGGGTGAAGCGCTTCATGGGGCGCAAATACGCCGAACTCAGCGCCGAATCGAAACGAGTCCCCTACACCATTCGTCGAGATGAATCCGCGAATGTGCGGATCAAGTGCCCTCGTCTGGACAAAGAATTTGCCCCCGAGGAAATTTCCGCCATGGTGCTGCGGAAGTTAGTGGATGAGGCCAATCGCTATTTAGGGCAAACCATCACCAGTGCGGTGATTACGGTACCCGCCTATTTTAATGACGCCCAGCGCCAAGCCACTCGCAATGCAGGTCGGGTGGCGGGACTAGAGGTAAAGCGGATTCTCAACGAACCCACCGCTGCGGCCCTCGCCTATGGGCTCGATCAGGATTACAACCAGACCATCTTGGTTTTTGACCTGGGGGGCGGCACCTTTGATGTGTCGGTGTTAGATGTCGGGGATGGGGTGTTTGAGGTCAGGGCCACCGCTGGGGATACCCAGTTGGGGGGCACCAACTTCGATGCCAAGATTGTCGATTGGTTGGCGGACCAGTTTTTGGGCGCGGAGGGCATTGATCTGCGCCGCGATCGCCAGTCCCTACAGCGGCTCATGGAAGCGGCGGAAAAGGCCAAAATTGAGCTGTCAGGGGTAGCCACCACCGACATTAATCTGCCCTTTATTACCGCCACTGCCGATGGCCCCAAGCATTTAGAAACCCAGCTCACCCGCTCTGAATTTGAAGGGCTCTGTGGGGATCTGCTCAGCGGTTTGCGGGGTCCCCTCAAGCAGGCCCTCAACGATGCCAATTTGGGGCCAGATCAAATTGATGAAGTGGTGCTGGTCGGCGGATCGAGCCGCATGCCCATGGTGCAGGAACTGGTGCGATCGCTGATTCGCCGAGAACCCAACCAAAACGTCAATCCGGATGAGGTTGTGGCGGTGGGGGCTGCTATCCAAGCGGGGATCTTGAACCAAGAGCTGCAGGACGTGCTGCTGCTGGATGTAACTCCGCTGTCTTTGGGTCTAGAAACCATTGGCGGGGTAATGAAAAAAGTAATTCCCCGCAACACCACGATCCCGGTGCGGCGATCGGATATTTTCTCTACCTCTGAAAATAATCAGACCATGGTGGAAGTCCATGCCCTGCAGGGGGAGCGGGAAATGGTGAACGATAACAAGTCCCTAGGGCGCTTTAAATTAATGGGGATTCCCCCGGCCCCCAGAGGGGTGCCCCAGGTGCAGGTGTCCTTTGACATTGATGCCAACGGCATTTTGCAGGTGTCGGCAATGGATCGCACCACGGGTCGGGAACAGAGCCTCACCATTCAAGGCACCTCTACCCTGGCGGAGGAAGAAATCGAGAAGATGATTCTGGAGGCAGAGGAATTTGCCGACAGCGATCGCCTCAAACGCGACCGGGTGGAAAAACGCAACCGGGCTGAGGCCCTGACCTACCAGGCTGAGCGGGTGCTGCGGGAAGTGGTGCTTGATTTTGGGATGCAATTTGCCCGCGATCGCCGCCGCCGCATCGAGCGCCTCATCCAAGAACTGCGGGAATGTCTGGAGCAGGGGGATGAACGGGGCATCGACATCACCCAGGTGGAACTCCAGGATGAGGTTTATGAACTGAACCGCGAAGCCTACACCTACGATGACCCCGAGGAAGACGACTTCCTCGGTCAAATTGGGGGCACCCTAAAGCGCACCTTCTCTGGCGGCAAAGATAGCGGCGATCGCTATGAAGACAGTTGGACGCGTAACCCTGCTTGGGAAGATGGGGCTTGGGATTACGATGCCCCTAGGGGCGGGGCTCGCGGCGATTACCGGGACAACTATGGCAGTCGGGATGATCGGGGCGACTATCGGGATGGAGCCAGGGACAGCTACAGGGACAATTACGATCCCAGTCCCCGCTACCGCGATGATCCCTATGGGGGCAGCGCTCGACCCGTTGATGATGCCTATGGGCGATCGCCCAGCTATCGCAACGAGCCGAACCGGCCCAGTGAACGGCCCAGCGAACGGCCCTATGGGCGACCCTATGATCAGCCCCCCTATCGGGATCAACCTCAGTCCTTAGGATCCCGAGGACAGGATCCTTACCCAATCGACCGCTACGACCGGGATCCCTACAGCGGCGGTGCGCCCAATCAGGGCAGCGCCTATCCCCGCGAACAGGATTCGATCCGAGATCAAGCCTATGGTCGCGGCCAGGATCGTCCCTATGACCCGCCCCCTAGGCCAGGGAGCGAGCCTGACAGGGCCGACCGTCCGAGCGATCCGCGCCGGGATTCGGCCTATGGCCCCCCGAAGACCCGCGACGATGGCTATGGCCTGGGTCAAGATGTCTGGGATGAGCCGTCCCCAAGAGATCGCCCTGATCCCTACGGCAGTGGCCGTCCCCCTGGGGATGTCCCCCCAGAACGTCGGCCCCGCTCACCCCAAGGGAGCGATCGCCGTTCCCCCAACCGCTCCCCTGGCGGACCCTCCCAGGGACAGCGCAGTCGGCCTAGCGGCACCGCTAACGGTAACTATGATAATGACTGGGGTGATGAAGATGAGTGGCTATAGTCCCTGGTTCTCGTTCCCGCTCATTGGGTCGCCTTAAGGGCAGCCCCAGATCAGCTTAGTTTTGGCGATTGGGTGCCTCTGATGCCATACCCAACCCCTAAAACTAAGGGCCACATTCTACTCGTTCAACGCCACAGGTTGGGTCGGCCAGCATCGAGGTAATGCAAAATTTTCGCAACTATTTTGAGTTGCTAGGGGTTGCTCAATCGGCCTCAGCAGCGGATATCAAACGGGCCTATCGCCAGATGGCTCGCAAATATCACCCCGACTTGAATCCCGGCAATAAAGAGGCCGAGGAGCGCTTTAAGCTGCTGGGGGAAGCCTATGACGTCCTTTCCACCCCTGAGAAACGGGCGCAGTATGAGGAATACAGCCGCTTTTGGAAACAAAAGGGGTTTTGGGACAAGGCCAATGCCGGCGGGCGGTTTAATCTGGGCAAGGTGGACTTTAGTGAATTTGGTGATTTCAACCGCTTTGTTGACCAACTCCTGAATCGCCGCGATAGCCCTCGCCCCACCCCCGACTACCGCCCCGAAACCGGGTCCCGGCCCTCAGAACCACAACCCCGCCGCCCGCGCCGCAACCCCGCTTACGATTCCCCTTCATCGGCCCCATCACGGCCCACGAACCGTCGTGACGCGGAAGCCAACCTCACCGTTCCCCTAGAGCGGGCCTACGCGGGCGGTCAAGAACGGGTGCGCCTCGAAGATGGTCGTTCCCTAGAGGTCAACATGCCCGCTGGGATGGTGACGGGCCAGCGGATTCGCCTCAAGGGGCAAGGGATCGGCGGCGGCAATCTCTATTTGCGCATCGAAGTCGAACCCCACCCATTTTTTACCGTGGATGGCAATAACATCGTCTGCCGGGTGCCGATCACCCCGAGCGAAGCCGCCCTGGGCGGCACCATTGAGGTGCCCACCCTGGATGGCCCCGTGCGCATGACGATTCCAGCTGGGGTACAGTCGGGCAAACGGCTGCGATTGGCCGATAAGGGCTATCCCACTGGCCGGGATCACCAAGGGGACCAAATTGTAGTGCTGGAGGTGGTGATCCCCACGACCCTCAGCGATCGCGAACGAGCCCTCTACGCCGAGATCCATGAACTCTCTAGCTTTACCCCCCGTGCCGACTTACCGGTTTAGCCCTGGCAGAACGGGCAACGCCATGGACAAGGGGCAACACTATGGACAGGTACTGGGAGCAACAATGCCAGCGAGGTACTGTTTTAGAGCAGAAGGGATTTAGGATATGGAATATTGCAATGTGATACAGAAACCATGCCGGATAACCGTAGAAGTCAGGCCATTACTCAGGGGGTAAAACGGACCCCCAACCGGGCCATGCTCAGGGCTGTGGGCTTTGGAGACACTGATTTCAATAAGCCCATTGTGGGCCTTGCCAACGGCCACAGCACCATTACTCCCTGCAACATGGGGCTGGGTAGTTTAGCAACTCGGGCCGAGGCGGGGTTAAAGCAGGCCGGGGCCATGCCCCAAATGTTTGGCACCATCACCATCAGCGATGGCATTTCCATGGGCACTGAGGGGATGAAATATTCCCTGGTGTCTCGGGAAGTGATTGCCGACTCCATTGAAACCGTCTGCAACGGTCAGAGTCTGGATGGGGTTTTGGCCATTGGGGGCTGCGATAAAAATATGCCGGGGGCGATGATTGCGATCGCCCGACTGAATATCCCCGCCATTTTTGTCTACGGCGGCACCATCAAACCCGGCCATCTCAATGGCGAAGACCTGACCGTCGTCAGTGCCTTTGAGGCGGTGGGGCAGTATAGCGCGGGCAAGATTAGCGATGCAGAGATCCTGGCGGTAGAAAAGCACGCCTGTCCTGGGGCGGGCTCCTGTGGGGGCATGTTTACCGCCAACACCATGTCTTCGGCCTTTGAGGCCATGGGTATGAGCCTGATGTATTCCTCCACCATGGCCGCCGAGGATGCGGAGAAGGCAGACAGTGCTGAGAAGTCTGCTGAGGTACTGGTAGAGGCCATTCGTCAGCAAATTTTGCCCAGCCAAATCTTGACGCGCCAAGCCTTTGAAAATGCGATCGCGGTGATCATGGCCGTTGGGGGCTCCACCAATTCGGTGCTGCACATGCTGGCGATCGCCAACGCCATCGGCGTAGACCTGACCATCGATGACTTTGAAACCATCCGCCACAAGGTGCCGGTGATCTGCGATCTCAAACCCTCCGGTCGCTATGTGGCCACGGACTTCCACCAGGCGGGCGGCGTCCCCCAGGTGATGAAAATGCTGCTGGACCAGGGTTTGCTCCATGGGGAGGCGATGACCATCACGGGGCAAACCATCGCCGAATTGTTGGCCGACATTCCCGTTACGCCCAGAACCGATCAAGATGTGATTCGTCCCTTCGATCAGCCCATGTATCCCCTCGGGCACCTCGGCATTCTCAAGGGCAACCTGGCGGAAGAGGGGGCGGTGGCCAAGCTGACGGGCATTAAGCATCAGGACATTACGGGGCCGGCTCGGGTTTTTGAGTCAGAGGAGGAATGTCTACGGGCCATTCTCGACAAAAAAATCCAGGCGGGAGATGTGATCGTGGTCCGCTATGAGGGACCCAAGGGCGGCCCCGGCATGCGCGAAATGCTCGCCCCCACCTCCGCTATTATTGGCGCGGGTCTTGGCGATTCGGTGGGGTTGATTACCGATGGCCGCTTCTCTGGCGGCACCTACGGCATGGTGGTCGGCCATGTGGCCCCAGAGGCGGCGGTGGGCGGCACTATTGCCCTGGTGGAAGAGGGGGACAGCATCACCATTGATGCCAGCCAAAACCTGTTGCAGTTGAATGTCCCCGACGAGACCCTCTCCCAGCGCCGGGCGGCTTGGCAACCCCGTCGCCCCAACTACACCCGAGGCATTCTGGGCAAGTATGCCAAGTTGGTGTCCTCCAGTAGCCGGGGTGCGGTCACTGATCTGGATTTGTTTTAAGTCGAGATCGATCCCCACCACTCCCCCTGGCAAACAGCCCTTGCCGGGGGCGATTGACTGCTCCCCGATGCGTTCTCCCCGATCTGCCATGAAGCCCTATCGCCAATCCCGCCTCAAACAGCAGCTTTTTTGGTTGGGCCTATTGATGCTGGTGTGGTTGCTCTGTAGCGGCGAAGCCCAGGCTGGGGCGATCGCCCACCGGTTAGCCGCCTTTCCAAAGGATCTGGGGGCTCCGGTGGTGCAGCCCGCAACGGGCGACTTGGTGTATCCCGACTGGATGGCAGGCACCTGGGAGATGACCACCACCCTGGTGGATTTGGCTGCGCCGCTGGCCCCTGATCTACAGACCCCTGGTTTTGAGAGTAATCGTGCCTTTTTAAACCAACCGATCCATTGCCAGGTGCGCTTCGTAGAGGCCAGCCCACTCCCCCGTCCAGGGGTTCTACCCCAGGTGATGGTTCAAGGGCAGCCCCCGCAGATCGTGTCCGATCGCGCGTTTAATGGCCTCAACTTGGCACGGGCCTATCTTGGTGATGGGGTGGTTAAACGGGTTAACGTGGATCCTCAGAATCCCAATCGACAGGTGACGATTTTACGGGGCGATCGCCAGCTCGAATCGACCGTGACGGGGCGGGCGATCGAGCAGCCCGATCCAGACCGTTTTCTCACCACAGAAGTCTTTCAGCAGGTGTTTCGGGGGACGGCCCAGCCCTATTTGAATCAGGTGGAGACCACGACCGCCTACCAGCGATCGCCGACCACCGATGACGAAACTGCCGCCTTCACGGCTGATCAGATGACCGCGATTTATCTGTCCCCTCAGGATCCAGATTATTTCCAGAGCCGAGGTCAGGCGGTGGCGCTATATCGGTATCGGCTGAGCTTCGCCGCATAGGGTGATTTCCAACAATGCATATATAGCGCTGGCCCCTTTGCTTAAGGCACCTCAGATCGCTCTACTCTTTAGCGCATCAGCAAAGTCGATTGCAGTCTTGCCCTAACCGGACGGGCGACTGCTATCCCGCTGTGGGTTGGTGTCGTTCGCGTTAGCGATACACCCCATCGGCGCGAGACCCAACACGTTGAAGTTTCTGGCCACTGTGGCCAGAAGCTCAAACTGGGGCAAAGGCCACTGTGGCCTGCTGACAAATAGCCTGCAAATTTTGGGTCAAGTCCCGGCGCAAATGGCGCTCAATTAACGTCGCCGGTACCGCTCGGGGGGGACGCAGCATGAGCTCGTAGCCCAGCTGGGTCATGGGTCCCTCAGGGGTCTCTAGGGTTTCGAGGCTCCAGAACCCTTCAAAGTCTTTAAAGTCCCCTTCCACCATGGTGAAGTCGAGGCGATGGGGAAACTGCTCCACCATGTCCAGCACCACACGGGCGCAGAACTTGATATTGAGAAAACACTGGGAGCCGATTTGCTCTAGGCGAATCCCCTGCTCAGGGTGAGGGATCCGACGGCTGAGGGTCAAATTGGGAATAAAGTCCGAGAGGCAATCGTAATCTGTCAATAGGTGCCATACCTGCTCCAAAGAGCCGGGGACGGCAATGGCGGCCTTAATGCGGCGATAGCGACCCTCTACCTCAGTGGTGATATCCACTGCTGGCAGCTCGGTAGACTCCCCCGGAGTACGGTCTGTTTTAAAGGGATGCATCATGGCGTTGCGCCTGACTCCTGCCCACTGGACAAACTCAAATACACAAACGATCTACTAGGCATTTATACTACCCGATCTAAATTCAGATTTTACAGATCTGGGTCAACAAATGGAGGGAAAGTCGCAGGCGATCTGCCGACAATACAAAAGCACTATAAAAACGGTTCGATTTAGGCCAGCCCTCACTATACTGTGGGGGTGCTTATGGACTTAGAATACCCACCCCATGAGGGCGACGGATTCCGCAAATCCCCTGGTCTTTTGGGGCAGAGGGCTGCGAACGTTGCTGATATTTACGGGGTGATAGTTCCCTAGTCCCGAGCGGCTCAAGTACTCGCACGATTGCTGAGCGCGGTGCTTAAGGGGCAAGGGAGCTGGGAACTGCAATGGTCCCGTGACTTCTACCATCGAGTACTCAGGTAATACCGGTTCTGACATCTGGATGAGGGCTATGGCCGCTACGACAACTTCTGCCTTGCAGGTGATTGGCACCGTCAAAGGTCCCGGTGAAACCGGCAATGAATATCTATTTATTACGGCGGACAGCGATCAGGTCAAAATTGGAGAGTTTGTCGCCTATACCGCCATCCAAGGGGACAAAACCCTCAATATTCTGGGGAAAATTGCCGCCTTGCGGCTGATTGAGCACCTGCCCGATCGCCTGTTTGCCGATACCGCCATTAATCCCGAAGCGATCGCCGCCCTAGTGGGCTTCGCCTACCCTAATCCCGAGATTTACGAAGTCACGGTGACCATCATTGGTCACTTTGATCGGAACTTGGGGTTCATCAACCCCCGCATCAGCGCCGAGCCGGGGGCAAAGGTGTACCGGGTGGATGATCACACCCTGCGCCATGTGATTAATAAGAAGCAGCCGGGAGAGGTGGGGGCGGCCCATGTGGGCTCGCTGCTGCTGCGCCCTGGCAATGCGGTGCCGATCGCCCTAGATGTGAAAGAGCTGGTCAGTAGCCACATGGCGATTTTGGCGGGGACGGGCTCCGGCAAGTCCTACACCGCCGGGGTCTTGCTAGAGGAACTGTTGGCCCCCCATAACCGGG
>JAQCKL010000087.1 GCA_027592485.1 Cyanobacteriota bacterium | reverse complement strand
AGATAACGAGAACCACCAAATTTACGATTCCCTCGGCAGCATGACTTTTTCAGCAAGCCCTAAATAGGGGTGACAGACAAAAGCCACCACCGCCTGCCAGTCATTGAGAATTTCGTTAGCCAACGCTTTGAGCTTCGGATGCTCACTGGCAGTGGCCAGCAGCGCGACCTGCTGTAATCGTCGAGTACCAGGGTCATCGGGGTCATCGTGACCGGCGGTGGCCAGGGCATGAATCAACTCTCGCATCTCCTCAAGCAGCCATTGACCCAATTGCCTCGCCTCGGCATCGACGGCCTGAGTGAGGGCGAGGGCCTTACGAATCAGATGAGCCAGACAACGCTGGCGGTGCTCATACCAGCGGTAAGCCCCATAACCATCGGTGACTAACCAGCCCACAAAGGCGGTGGAGATGACCTGCAAGAGCCGTTCCTTGGTGCGGGGACCGATGAAGAAAATGACACTCAGATGACTGAGCGCCACCCAGAGCCAGCACAACCGTCCTGATTCGTACCAAGGGGTCTCATCGACATGGAGCAGCTCAGCGGCTTGCAACGCTTCGATTAACCCATCGACTACCGGACGACAGGCGAACCCAGCCTCTCGAATGCTGCGGTCCAGACTGCCAATACTCAACTCAACTCCAGCCCAGTCCCTCAGAAAGTCTTGGATCTTCACCCGCGATAGCCGATAGCGCACCGGAATGTGTCAGCAAGAATGAGACAAAAAAATCAAACAATTAGAGTCTACCGAGTTCGTCCTTGTGCGAATTAGTGGGCGGATTTATCCAAACAGCCTTGGGCACAACTGGGGGTATCGGTGGATGGCTCACAAATCGTTCAGAGTGAGCGCGATAGGCATCGTCTAGGACGTCCTGTCTCTTCTGGGTAATGACCTGAGCTTGGCCTGTATGCATCATCTCAGGGGTCAATAAACCAATGCCTTGATGTTCCTGGTTGTACCAGGAAAAGAAGGTTTGACAAAAAGCCCTGGCATCCTCTAACTGGAAAAGTTGGACTTTATCGGCTGTTAACCGATTCCTGGGTAGCACTGGGGCAGTGCAAATGGGTTCGAATCCCACTTACCACTTAGGCCCAGTATTGTGACAAGCGCATCGGGTATTGTGAAGGCTTACTACCTTGTACTGGTCTGTTGATTCGGTGAGGGCGGGTTTAGGGGAAAGACTCATTCATGGGTTCAGCTCTGCTCTGCATGGGGCTGGCCGTCTAAGCTGACCGGGCCAGAACCGTAGGTGAGAATCATCAAAACGCCGCCAATGATCGCCAGGTTTTTCATGAACTGCGTCATTTGGGTGGGATCCGCGATCGGGTTGTGGAAAACCAAGGTGGCAGGCATCAAAAACGCCAGCAGCAACCCAGCACCAATGCGAGCCTTGTAGCCCAGCAATAGTGCTGCACCTCCCAAAAGCTGAAAGGTGATGGTGAAAATCGCCACTAGCGGGGCAAGGGGCAGTCCCTTGCCCGCGATCGCCCCTTGCAAACCGCCAAAGTCCATCACTTTACCGATGCCGCTGTGAATGAAAATTAGGGCAATCAGGGCACGGGCGACCAGGGGCGTATATTTTTGAGCCATCACAGCAGTTTCTCCTCGCGGTGAATACAGCAGTTTGATTCTAAAACGTCTCTTATTCAGGCGTATTGTCAGGGGTGGTTCGGGCAGGGGAGAGATCGGATGCGGGGCCTGAGCGCACGCTCTGAATCGTTGATGGCAAAGAGGGCAGGATGAGACGAATGGGGCGATCGCCCAGCCCGTAACTATGGAGCCAAGTTATCAGCAGCACCAGCCGATTGCGCCACCCCGGCAAATACACCAGGTGTACTCCCAGCCACAACAGCCAGGGTAAGACCCCCGTGAGTAAAACCGGTCCGATTTTGCCCACCCCACTGCCGACCCCAATGATCGCCAGACGACCTTTATTGAAATAGCGGAAGGGCTTTGGTGCTTGACCACGCAGTTGTCGGCGCAGATTGCGAGCCACCGCGACCCCTTGTTGTAGCGCTTCTGGGGCGATGCCGGTTAGCGGGTGGCCGTTCTGCTGGGCAGCAGCCACATCCCCGATTCCATAGATATGAGCCTGATTTTGCAGTTGCAGGGTGGGGCGCACCGCTAGCTTTTGTTTGGGACCCGTTGGCGGCGGGGTTGAAACCGCAGGGAGCGCCACTGCTAGCCCCGCCGCCCAAATAACTGTGCTGGTTGCCAGGGGAGGCCCTTCTTGAAATTCAACAGCGACGGGTGTAACCTGACTCACCCGAGTGTGTAAATGGACCTTGACCCCGAGGCGGCGGAGCTTGCGGAGGGCATAGCGACCCAGCGGCGCGGGCAAATCGGGCAGCAGGCGGTTGCCCCCCTGCACCAGCACAATTTGCAGGGCTGCTAGATCAATGCCGGGATAGTCGCGTTTGAGCGCACCCTTGAGCTCCACCAAGGTGCCCGCCATCTCGACCCCAGTGGGGCCACCGCCGGCAATCACAACGGTGAGGAGCCGCTGACGGACCTGCAGATCTGGCTCCCTTTCGGCTTGTTCAAAGCAATGGAACAGATGGTTGCGGAGGGCGATCGCCTGCTCCAGGGTCTTAAGGGCAAAGCCATGGGCAGGGGCACCGGGCACCCCCAGATACTGAGTCTGGCTGCCGGTGGCTAACACCAGGTAATCGTAGGAAATCACCCCAGCGTCCGTCTCAACCACCCGCGCCGCAAAATCCACCCGCCTCACCTCGGCTTGCAAAAACCGCAGATTCTTGGCGCGCCGTAGGATGGTCCGCACTGGGTAGGCAATGGTTTCAGGGGAAATTTGAGCCGCTGCCACCTGATAGAGCAAGGGCACAAAGGTGTGGTAGTTATTGCGATCGATCAGCAGCACCTCAGCACCACTTTTCGATAAGGATTGGACCGTTTGGAGGCCCCCAAAACCGGCCCCAATGACAACGACCCTCGGTTGGTTGGGGTGAGTACCCATGGTGCTGATGGCCGCTTGTCGGTAGCTGCGATCGCTACGGGGATCCAGACTCGTCACACAGCGTTGCTGATCACAGGCATGACTTCATCCTAAGGGCCTCGCTCCAAAATTGCTCCCCAGCCCCCCAGCGCGTTGCCAGCACCCTAAGCCAATGTGCCGCTCATGCGACTGAGGAAGGTGCGGAGGCGATCGCTACGCGGCGAACTCAACACCTCACGGGCATCGCCTTCTTCTTCCACCCGACCCTGGTTTAAAAACAGCACCCGATCGCCCACTTCCTTGGCAAATTGCATTTCGTGGGTGACCACCACCATGGTCATACCCTCCTCGGCCAGTTGTTTCATCACCATCAGCACTTCCCCCACTAGCTCTGGGTCCAGGGCACTGGTGGGCTCATCAAACAGCATGATGTCCGGCTGCATACAGAGGGCGCGGGCGATCGCCACCCGTTGCTTTTGGCCCCCAGAGAGTTGATCGGGGTAGGAATCGGCTTTTTCACCCAAGCCCACCTTGTCTAAATAAAACCGAGCCATGCGGCTACTCTCTTTCGCCGCTTGCCCCAGCACCTTACGGGGAGCCAGGGTGAGGTTGCCGAGGACGGTCATGTGGGGAAACAGGTTGAACTGCTGAAAAACCATCCCCACCTTGGCCCGCAACCCTAATAGCTGTTTGCGAGTCAGATTGGGCTTGGCCAAATCCATCCCATCCACCAGGAGCTGCCCCCCATTGATGGTCTCTAAATGGTTGAAGCAGCGCAGCAGCGTACTTTTGCCACAGCCTGACGGGCCAATGATCGACACCACCTCCCCCCGATTGATTTGGCCGTTAACACCGTTCAGCACCGACAGGGAGCCAAAGCGTTTCTCCAAATCTTGGAAGTAAATCGCGGGGGTGGAATTGTCCATGGCAATATTGGGGCTGAGGTAGGGAGCAACGGGAAAGCGGTGCAGGGTGGGAATGGGATGATTCAATTTGGCTGCTAGCGTACCACCCCACATAAGGGAGATGTGTAGCCTTAAACCCAGAACCGCGATGGCTAAAGGCCGGTTGGAGACCATCGTGATTTCCCGGCAAGGGTGACGCTAAAGCTACTGAAATCCCAGAGAAATCATTTATAGGATGAGCTGCAGACGGATGCGGTTCCGTTTGTTTAAGATTTGCTTAAGGTGAAATCGCCCGAACCAGCGGTACGACTGATTAAATAATGCAATTGCCCCATGGCCCAGGGCCTTGATAGCAATCGCCGGTCCGGCTAGGGCCAGACTGCGAGACCCTTTGCGGTTGCACCTAGCATCCAACAGATACTGGGTGCCCTCAGCAAAAGGGCCAAAGTAATATCTACGGTGAGATGAGGAGTTAATGCAATGATCGATTTAACACGAGCCCAATTTATGCGGCGGTTTGCCCTCGGGCTGGGGCTATCTCTGATGGTGGCGGCCTGTGGCGGTGCTGATACCGGTACTGGCGATGCCCCTGAGGCAGGCGGCGGTGTGCTCAAGGTGGCCACAGAGCCCGCTTTTCCTCCCTTTGAATCCCAGGGGGCCGATGGCGAGCTAGAAGGGTTTGACATTGATCTGATGACGGCGATCGGTGAAACCGCTGGGCTGGAAATTCAGTTCGAAAGCCTGCCCTTTGACGGCATTATCCCGGCCCTCCAAGCCGGTACCGTCGATGCCGCCATCAGTGGCATGACCATCACCGAAGAACGGGCCAAGACTGTGGACTTCTCCAGTCCTTACTTCAAGGCGGGTCTGGCGATCGCGGTCCAAGAAGGCACCGATGATATTGCCGGTTTCGAAGACTTAGAAGGTAAAAAGATCGCCGTCCAAATCGGCACCACCGGCGCGAGCGAAGCCGCAAAGATTCCCGGTGCCGAAATCAGCACCTTTGACTCGGCCCCCCTGGCCCTGCAAGAGTTGGTCAACGGCAATGTTGATGCCGTCATTAATGACGCGCCAGTGACCCTGTTTGCGATCTCCTCCGACAACCTGACGGGCTTAAAAGTGGTTGGGGAATTGCTCACCGAGGAGTTCTACGGTATCGCTTTACCCAAGGATTCTGAAAACCTGGCGGCGGTCAATGAGGCGCTTGCTTCGATGATTGCCGACGGCACCTACGCCGAAATCTACCAAGAATGGTTTGGCGCAGAGCCCCCAACCCTTCCTGAGTCTGCGTTCTAAGGGCATTCATCCCCTCCCATGGGGGGTGCCCGTAGGGTGGGGTGGGTTTCCCAGTGGGATTTCCCCCCCTACCCCCCTCTCATCAGGAGGTTGGGTGGAACCCATTGGAACACCCAACAGAAGCTTGGTTTTATGCGGTTGCGCTAACCCCCGACCTCACCTAATTGCTCAGCAAAAAACGGTTTTCTCCGTAGCCGCGATGGGGCCGCGCTTTGTGCATGCCCCATCGACTGACCCATTATTTCGGTAATCAGCAACGCCTCCTAGCCCCTTACATCACTAGCCCCTTACATCAGAGGATCTTCTATGGCCGAGTCGCTCGGATACATTCTTGAGGCCTTACCCAATCTGCTGCGGGGGGCGTTAATCACCCTAGAGCTCACCGCCCTATCCGTCCTGCTGGGACTAGTGGGTGGCACGTTACTGGGAATGGCCCGCCTATCGCACCTAACCCCCGTCAAGATTGCCGCCCGCGTCTATGTGGATTTCTTTCGGGGCACGCCGCTGCTGGTGCAGATTTTCATGATTTACTTCGGCATCCCGGCCCTAGCCAATAGCCTGGGCTTCACCTTTACTTTTGATCGCTTAGTGGCGGCCATTATGGCCCTGAGCCTCAACTCTGCAGCTTATCTGGCTGAAATTGTGCGGGGCGGCATTCAGTCGATTGAGCGGGGGCAGTGGGAAGCGGCAGAATGCATCGGGCTAGGCAACGTCCAAACCATGCGATACGTTGTCTTTCCCCAAGCCTTTCGCCGGATGATTCCACCGTTGGGCAACGAGTTTATTACCCTGCTCAAGGACACCAGCCTAGTGGCGGTAATCGGCTTTGAGGAGTTATTCCGTCAGGGACAGTTGATTGTAGCCACCAACTATCGGGCCTTCGAAATCTACATTTCCGTGGCCCTGGTCTATCTGGTCCTCAACACCATCTCTGCCCAATTCTTCAACTTTTTAGAGCACCGCATGGACCCAATCCAAAGGTCGAAACGGCGACAAGCAAGCGCTGTTGCCGAACCCAGTACCTAAACCGCTTGGGGTATGAGCTATTGTCATGGCCACCATAGGGAGATGGCATCACTGTTGCCCAACAACTGGAAAATGTCTAATGCTCAATCCTTCGAGGCCGCCGATAAAAATTAGCGATTATTGAGATCGAACCCGTCAAAACTGCCACTGATTTCAGAGGCCAGTACTGCGTCTCCTGCTAGTAGTCGGCGAGTTAAATACACTGACTTTGAGCCAGGGGCTTAAGCTCCTGGTCTACAGAGAACTCAGTGGTGGCTATATCTACGCTCTTGAGGACTAGTTTGATGGCTGCTTCTGCATCTACTGGGCGAGAGAATAAATAGCCCTGGCCATTTTCGCAACCCATAGCCTTCAACCATTCCAGTTGTTGCAACGTTTCAACACCCTCGGCAATCGTCTCTAGATTGAGTTGTTTCCCTAGGGATATAATTGCTTGAACAACCTGGTAGTTTTTGCACCCATCCTGCATCTTAGTAATGAAGGATTTGTCGATTTTCAGGATATTAGCAGGCAAGCTACAGAGATAGTTTAAAGATGAATATCCAGTGCCAAAATCATCAATGCTAATTTTTATGCCTCGGGTTCTTAATCGAGAGAGCAACTCTATCGCCTTGTCAATATTTTCGATCAGAACATTTTCAGTAATCTCTAATACAAGGGACTCTACCTTCAATCCCGTTTCCCTTAGGGTTTCATCGATCATTTCCAGCAACCCTTCAGATTGTAGCGTTTGGCTTGATAGGTTAACTGAAACCTTGAGATTGCTTTTTTCAGGGAACTGCCTATGCCAGGAAGCCAGTTGTTGACAAGCTGACTGCAATATCAATTTGTCAATCGAAGTCACTAATCCCGTTTCTTCAGCGGCTGAAATAAAGTCTCCAGGCAAAATCAAACCCTTAGAGGGATGCTGCCAGCGAATCAACGTTTCAAACCCAATCAGACTGCCCGTATCAAGGGCAACGATGGGCTGATAAAAGGTTTGAAATTCACCTTGTTTGATAGCTCGGCGTAAATCATTATCCAAGCGCATCCGTTCTAACGCCTTAGAATGCATGCTGACATCAAAAATTTCATGGCGATTCTTTCCTTTGTCTTTTGCCCGATAGAGGGCAATATCGGCATCCCGCAATACTTCGGAGGGATCTGTATAACCCGACTCACCGAAAACAACACCTATACTTGTAGAGATAAAGACGTTGTTTTCGCCAGTTTCAAGGGGAGATTTGAATGCCTCAAAAATGCAGTCTATACAGCTCATGACGGCTTGGATATTATCGACGTTTTTGAGTAAAATAACGAACTCATCGCCCCCTAGACGAGCAGCGATATCCGTCGCTTTAATAATCAGCTTTAATCGTTGGGAAATTTTAATTAATAGCTGGTCTCCGGCCAAATGTCCTAGGCTGTCGTTAATGACCTTGAAGTTGTCTAGGTCTAAAAATAAGACGGCATAGTTTTGAGAGTCAGTCTTTTTCGATTGCTTGATCGATTTTTCAATCTGCTCTAGCAGCAAATTTCGGTTGGGCAAATTAGTTGGCGAATCGTGTAGAGCATTGTGAATCAATGTTGCCTCTGCTCGTTTGCGATCGCTAATATCTTGAAACGCAACAATGGCATAGACAATTTCTCCGACATCATTAAAAATAGGTGACGCCCAAACTTCCACCGGAATTGTCTGACCACTCTGGCAGAGTTCCATCTCTTCCGAGTGAAAGACTTCACCCGAAAGGGCTTTGGCGGCCGGAAAAGATTCGGTAGGATAAGTATCCTGCCCCTTCGAAGTATTAATTTGGAAGGCTTGACCCAATTGTTCAGAGCTACATTCAGGAATCGAGTCAAGCTTTAGCAATGTCTTGCCAACTTTATTCACATAGTTGAGTTTTCCAGTTGGATCATAGACCGCAGTCCCGACTGGCAACGCTTCAAAGAACTGTTGTAAACGGCTTTCATTCTCTGCCAGTACTCCGTTTAGCGCTTTCATCTGCTCAAACGAAGCTTGTAGTTGAACCGTCATCTGGCTCAGCGAGTGATTACGCTCCTCTAAACTGGCGTAGAGACAAGCATTGTCAATGGAGATGGCTGCTTGAGCCGTTATGAAGTCAAGGGTTGCTAAGTGAGTTTGGGTAAATGCTCCGGCAGTAAAATAATTTTCTAGGTAAAGTATTCCGATGAGCTTGCCGCGATTCAGCACAGGCTTGCAACAGAAACTTTGAGGTCGGTGCCTTGCAAAATAGGTGTCTTTGGCAAAATGATGATTGGCGGATTGCAAATCCACGACGATGGTCTGCTGATTATGCCTGACCGTGTTGACAACCGTTTTCGGAACGATGCTATTTGCCAATTCGTCAAGCTGCTCAAAGTTCACCAGCAGGGATTGAAAGTTTTCAATGTTGACATCATTAATCGCCTTTTGGCTATTGACAATGTCCAGCATGATGACCCCACGGGTGGCACCTGCATTCTCCAGCAGAATATGCATTAACTTCTTGATCAGAGCACCCAGTTCAATTTCCCTGGAAATAGTTTGGGAAGCTTTGAGCACAGAGTGAAAATCGAGGTTAAAGACCTTCGTTGTAGAGGTGCAGGTAACCGCTGCATTAAGCTCTGTGGCAGGTTGCCAGGCTAAAGGAGGCTCACTTAATGGGGGTAAAACCGGAGCCAGAAGATGTGCATAATGGGCCTCAAGCTGATCGGTTTTGGCCTTAGCCCCCCATCCGGCATAGCAGTTGTAAGCCTCCTGCATATAACCTGCGGCAATCGCTTTTTTCCCACGGGCGATATAGAACTTGGCAGTCAACTCATTAGCCAATGCTTCTTCATACAGATATTTATGGGCATGGGCGTGGCTGATCGCCTGATCGTAAAATCCAATGGCCAAGCTGGGGTTTGCCTGTAGTCGTGCTTTTTCGGCCTTAACCAGCAGCGTTTTGTGGGCGATATTTTCAGGGCAAGCAATCTGCCAGTTGTTTAACTTCTCTTCTAAGTCTTGAATAATCTGCCAGTAGTCCTGGCGTTTTTGTTCGTCTGTATCCCGTTCAACCAGGCTCAGGTATATGAGTGCGACGTAAAAGACGCTAGAGGGGACTTTGGCATGGCTGGGGATAGCACTCTCGATGGTATTTAGCATCGATAAGGCTTGGTCATAACTTTCTACCTGATTAAATAAGTAAGCGTGGCGAATTTTGACAGAGTACAGCCAGGATAAGAAATACGGGTCGTTACGATACTGCTGACAATAGCTCGCTTCGCTAAAGGTGTCGTCGTCAAAGGTAAAGGGTGTCTTGGTCAGGCCTAAAAGATTTCGAATGGGTTGAATCACCCCAGCCTGTAACGCATCTAGATTGTCCAGGCTTTTGACGTGGCGGAGAAATTCAGCGTGGCTTTGAGCTGTCTCATAGAGCTCCATTAGGTTCCTGCAGTAGGTGAGGCGATCTGAGCCACTCTGGATCATCATGAACCCTACGGTTAGCCAGTTGCCCGACTCTATACCATAGTGATAAGCGTTGTCATAATAGGTGTCTGCTTCCCGCAACGGCCGACTCCAGCTATGGACATCGGCCGCAAACAGAAAATTTGTCATCCCGCGAACATCAGCATTGTCAAACTGCTCACAGAGCAGCACGGCCATTTTGCCGAACTCATAGGCCAGGGCCGGATTACCGAGAATGTTGTTGGCGATCATGCCATAACCGACATAGCCAAAGGGAGAAGGCGCGCCATTGCCGTAGCGCAGCGATAGCGTCGTCATCTTCGCAAGGGCAAGAAATGCCAGGTTGGTCTGCCCATTCTGCCAAGCAGCGTAAAAGAGAATTGGTAGAAGCTGTAAAATCTCAGCCAGGGATTCTGATTCCATTTTGGGTAACGCCAAAATAGAGTCGATGGTTGACTCCGCTAGAAACTGGTCGACGGTGGCAATTTCTGCTTCCAAATTTGCCTGGATAGCCGCCTTCTCCTCCGGTAGCTGCCAACCGAGTAATGCTAAACTCTGTCGCTGAATTGAGATGGCCTTGGTGTAATACCCTTGAAGTTGATACTGGGTCACCTGAATGCGATAGATCCTAGCCTGATCCAAGATCGTGTTGGCATGGGCTAAGGCCGTGGCATAGAGGTCTTCCGCGCGATCAAAGGCACCACATAAATAAGCCACTTCTGCAGCTTCTCGATAGAGGTTGTAAATCAGTTCATAGTGGGTTTTCCAAGTTCCTGGCGGCAGCAAATCAATGCCTAAATCAAAGTAGCGAAGGGCCGCCTCATAGGCTGCCGATAGTTTTGCCTTTTGCCCGGCCTGGTAATTCAACCTGGCCAGATATTGGATCTGACCACCGCTATCAATCTCAATCTTGGCTCGCCCTAAATTGAGCTGGCTAACAATAGCAAAAACCTGCTCATTCTGTTCTGAGGGAGGCAGTCCTTGCAGCAGCAGTTGACCAATTTTGAGGTGAGTTATTGCTTTCTCAGAGGCTGGAATCATCATGTAGGCAGCTTGCTGCACACGATCATGCAAAAATCGATATTTTGCGGTCACGCCGTCGGGGCACTGGGTCGACTTTGGACCATGCTGTTCCCCATGGAAAAACTTGTAAATTTCGTTTTCGGAACTGATAAATCCCTCTTGTAACCCCTGCCATAGGTGCGAAGCAACGGTGTCTTGCCCTGCTTTGCACACTAGGGATAGGGTGGCCAAATCAAAACAATTACCAATACAGGCGGCTAATTTTAGAACGGTTTGCGTCGTTGGGGGCAGGGTTTTTAAGCGCTCTACCATGAACGCCACGACGTCATCAGTCAGAGCCAATTGGCGGGCCTGGGCGATATCGCAGCACCAACATCCGATGATTCCGTCGAAAACGATACAGCCCTGTCGATGCAATTCCTTTAAAAACTGTGTGGTGAAAAATGGGTTGCCCTTTGCCTTTTGATAGACAAGCTGGGAGAGGGGTTGTACGACTTTGGGGGAGCACAGCAGCGTATCAGCCACCCAGTGGGTAATGTCGGTTTCACTCAGCGCCGCTAGTGGTAGGGTCGTGATCGACGTAGACTGTTTTTCAATGTCATGGAGCGTCAGCATTAACGGATGGGCAGGGAAGACCTCATTATTTCGGTAGGCTCCCAGCAGCAGTAAATGCCCAGCACCAGGTTTGGCACTGGCCTGGGTCATCAACAGCTTTAACAGCTTCAGCGAGGTGGCATCGGCCCACTGCAAATCGTCTAAGAAAAGTACTAAAGGATGTTTACGGGCCGTAAAAACCTGTACAAATTTGGTGAACAGCAAGTCAAAGCGGTTTTGGGCGGCGCTGCCCGAGAGGTCTGGCACCTCCGGCTGTTTGCCAATGATCAGTTCTAGTTCCGGAATGACCTCGATAATCACCTGTCCACTTGCCCCAACAGCTGATAGTATCTTGGTTTTCCAGGCGGCTAGATCGGTATCTGATTCTC
>JAQCKL010000086.1 GCA_027592485.1 Cyanobacteriota bacterium | reverse complement strand
GTTCCCCCAACTCTGCCAAGACCACGACTTGGTGCTAGATGTATCTGAAGATCGTCGGCTGAGCGAGGTTGAAGCGGTTGAAATCTCGGGTTCTGGTCCCGGCCCTGTCCTCAAACTATTTGTCTCTGGCCACTCTGTCCTGACTGAAAAAATTCTCAATATTCTGCAAGAGGTGTTAGAAAACCCGCGATACCGCCCCTATACCCTGAAGGTGATTGACGTCTCGAAACACCCTGAGCAAGCAGAGGCCGCTCAGATTCAGGCGACCCCTACCCTGGTTAGGGTTTGGCCATTGCCTGTGCATCGATTGGTCGGTGAGTTGAGCGATCCTAGGGCAATCTTGAATCTTTTGGATGAGTATCAGGAGTCCCAAAAGCGTTATTAATTTGGCTTAACCAGCCCTGGGTAAGGGTTCGCAGGGGCTGCGGTAGCCAGGGCAGGTAAGCCGGATATACGGGTAATCGTCGCTGTAATTGCCATCCCTGAGTTTGCAAGGTTGAGCGCAACTGTTCCACCTGCGGGTGGGGATAGTCGGGATTGACTTCATCCTTGGGGCCGATTCCCCCTAGATCACGCGCTCCTTGCCCTAGGGCGGCCAAAAGGTGAGCCGGTTCAGCAATTAAATTAGGGGGAACCTGGAGGGTGATCTCCGTCGGTAAAATCTGCCGCGCCTGGGCAATGGTCTCCATCAAGGTGGCGCTAGATAGGCTGGCATAGGCTGTGGCCTGATGTTGGCCGGGTTGATGGGGCTGTAATATAACCTCCTGAATGTGTCCCCAGCGGCGATGGCATTGGGCGATCGCCTCCAATGTATCGATGCGATCGCGATCGGTTTCACCAATCCCCAGCAGCAACCCAGTGGTGAAGGGGATGTGGAGCTGACCGGCTTGATCCAACTGCCGTAGCCGTACGGTCGGCACTTTACTCGGGGCATGGCGATGCACCCCCTTGAGTAAGGTCGGTGTGACCTGCTCTAGCATCAGCCCCATCGAAACATTGACCCGCTTGAGTCGCACCATCTCTGCGACGCTGAGGGGACCCGCATTGCTATGGGGCAACAACCCCATGCCCAATGCCAGTTGGCAAAGGGCCTCAATCCGCTCAAGCCAAAGCCGACGCCGGGGGCTCTGGGGGTGGACCTCACCGCTGAGAATTAAAACTTCGATCACGCCTTGGGTCTTGGCCCATTGGAGGCGATCGCGGGCAACGGTCAAAGACAACCAATCGTCTTGGCCCGGATCAACCCGGAAATTGCAGTACTGGCAGCGATTGAAGCACTCATAGGTGGGGACCAGCGTGAGGGCCGGACTATAAGTAACCACCCTAGAGACAGGGGTTGCCATGGCCAAGATTGTTACAACACTAAACTATTTATGAGTGGGCACTTTACGGCAGCCAGAAGTTGCCATAGCCCTTACCCAAAAGGCATGCTGACCCAAAAGATCCTTGCATTCAGTGGGATGTACTTTACAAAAGTAATCAATCTTGTTAATCTAAGTATACAAGTTCGGAATACCGACCTTGCTAATAAATTCAATACCTTGACAAAAGGACTCATACATTATGACCGCTACTCTCCAGCAGCGCTCCAGCGCTAACCTGTGGGAGCAGTTCTGTCAGTGGGTCACCAGCACCGAAAACCGCCTCTATGTAGGTTGGTTCGGCGTTCTGATGATTCCGACACTGCTCGCCGCTACTGCTTGTTTCGTGATTGCATTTATTGCAGCACCCCCCGTCGATATCGATGGCATCCGTGAGCCCGTCGCTGGCTCCCTGATGTACGGCAACAACATCATCTCCGGTGCGGTTGTGCCTTCCTCTAACGCGATCGGCCTGCACTTCTACCCCATCTGGGAAGCTGCTTCCCTCGATGAGTGGTTGTACAACGGTGGCCCTTACCAACTGGTCATCTTCCACTTCCTGATCGGCGTCTTCGCTTACATGGGTCGTGAGTGGGAACTGTCCTACCGCCTCGGTATGCGTCCTTGGATCTGCGTGGCTTACTCTGCCCCCGTTGCAGCCGCTTCCGCAGTCTTCTTGATCTACCCCTTGGGTCAAGGTTCCTTCTCTGACGGGATGCCTCTGGGTATCTCCGGCACCTTCAACTTCATGTTGGTGTTCCAAGCAGAGCACAACATTCTGATGCACCCCTTCCACATGCTGGGTGTGGCAGCAGTGTTCGGCGGTTCCTTGTTCTCCGCCATGCACGGTTCTTTGGTGACCTCTTCCTTGGTGCGTGAAACCACTGAGAATGAGTCTCAGAACTATGGCTATAAGTTCGGTCAAGAGGAAGAGACCTACAACATCGTTGCAGCCCACGGCTACTTCGGTCGTCTGATCTTCCAATACGCTTCCTTCAACAACAGCCGTTCCTTGCACTTCTTCTTGGGTGCATGGCCGGTAATCGGTATCTGGTTCACCGCTCTGGGCGTTAGCACCATGGCGTTCAACCTGAACGGTTTCAACTTCAACCAGTCTGTGCTCGACTCTCAGGGTCGTGTAATCAGCACCTGGGCTGATGTGATCAACCGGGCCAACCTCGGTATGGAAGTAATGCATGAGCGTAATGCTCACAACTTCCCTCTGGACTTGGCTGCTGCTCAGGCTCCCGAAATCATCGGTTAAGTTCAGGAGCAATGGTCTCGGCTTGAGCGAGTCTTCACTAAAAGCGCCGCCCCTAGGGGCGGCGCTTTTAGTTTGGCTTGGACTAATAGCTGATTGATTCGGCCATCAATTCTGGGCATACTAGAGCAATTACACTCAATCTCTACGTAAGTTCTGGAAATGGGTGTTCTAGAACGTTACCCTGAATAGAAGTAGCATCGAAGATCTACGCCAATCTACCAGAATCCTGCATGTGTCTTCCGCCAATCTAACTGTTAATCAATTCCTTGAAGCCTATCGCGCCGGTCAGCATTCATTTCCTGACCTAACTTTGAAATCGGCTAATCTCCAAGGCTGTCATTTACCCCTGATTGACCTTAGCGAAAGCATTTTGGAACATGCGGATTTTCGAAAAGCGATTTTGAGTGGCTCCTGTTTTATCCGGGCACGGCTCCAGGATGCAAACCTTGATCAGGCGAATTTGATTGCCGCTGAGTTAATGAGGGCCAATTTGCAAAGGGCAAGCCTCAAAAACACCCTGCTAGCCTCGGCTAACCTGTGCGGGGCGGATCTCAGCGAAGCAAATCTGCAATATGCCAGTTTGAATGGTGCCAACTTAAATGGGGCCAGATTGCGGGGGGCTAACCTCCGGGGGGTAAACCTGGATGGGGCAAGCTTGTTGGGTACTGATCTCATGGATGCAGATCTGCGCGATGTTGATCTAAAGCAGGCAAAATTGGGCTATACCGTCATGCCGGATGGCTATTGCTTGGTTGGCGACAACACTGTAGATGACGATCCCAATAAAGCCAACGTATCCCTGGCCAGCATTTCTGCCTATGCGCGATTGGCAAAGATAATCAGGTCCGTATAGTTTGCGTGGTCTCGCTCAGTTAGCGGCGATTGTTGCCCATCACGGGGACCAATCTTAAAGCGGAATGACTAGCACCATAGCCCAAGCTGCAACCACCCCTCATATCGGGACGGCAAGGTATCTCCTATGGCTAATGACAGTCCCCAGTATGATTTGGTTGTTTTCGGTGCTACCGGGTTTGTTGGCACGCTGCTGTGTCAATACCTCATTGACACAGCCAGCAAGGGAGACGGGTTCAAATGGGCGATCGCCGGTCGTTCCCTAACCAAGCTAGATCAGCTCGCAACTAGGCTGGGACCCAACGCCGCCCACCTGCCTCGGTGGGTGGCAAATGTCACTGACGAGGCCACGCTGAAAGCGCTGTGCGCCCAAACCCGTGTGGTCATCTCCACCGTCGGTCCCTATGCCCTGTACGGCGAGCCCCTCGTCAAAGTCTGTGCCGAGACCGGTACCGATTATTGTGACCTGACCGGCGAAGCACAATGGATTCGTCGCATGGTGGCAGCCTATGGGGACTCAGCCCAGCGATCGGGGGCACGGATTGTCCATTGTTGTGGATTTGATTCAATTCCCTCCGACCTGGGGGTGTACTACCTGCAACAGCAGGCCCAACGCCAATTGGGACAACCTTGCACGCGGGTAAAAATGCGGGTCAAAGGGGCGCAGGGGGGCCTCTCTGGGGGGACCGCTGCCAGCGGGATCAACTTAGTCAAGGAAGCCACGGCCAACCCAGCTTTGCGGTCAGAGCTGGCGAATCCTTACTCGCTTTGTCCAGATGGTCACCCGGCAAAACACCATCCACCCACCCTGGTACCGGTGCAGTACGATGCCGTGTTTCAAGAATGGGTGACGCCCTTTGTGATGGCTGAGATCAACACCCGGATTGTGCTGCGCTCCAATGCCTTGCTGGCCGATGCCTACGGGGTAGATTTTCAATATGACGAGGCCATCTTGACGGGAGGAGGCGTGACGGGTTGGCTAGTGGCCCAAGCGCTCAACCTGGGGCTCACCAGCTTCGCTATGGCCGCTGCCTTTGCACCCACCCGCTGGTTATTGGAAAACACGGTGGTGCCTGCACCGGGGGAAGGACCGAGTCCTGAATCACAAGCCCAGGGCTTTTATGACCTAAGGTTTTGGGGCGAGACGGCTGAGGGTCAAACGATTGAGGTGAAGGTGACGGGCGATCGCGATCCGGGCTATGGCTCAACGGCAAAAATCCTGGGGCAGGCGGGCCTTTGCCTGGCCCAAGATTGTCCCAAGTCCAGTCAGGCAGGCGGGTTTTGGACTCCCGCAGCGATGTTCGGTGAGGGCTTGGTGGATCGCCTAGTAACCGATGCCGGCCTATCGTTTGAGGTGCTCAGGGGGTGCTCTAGGGGCTGTTCGCAGTCGTCAAAGGATGACTAGGGATTCATGGCACTGTATTGGCACAGGGACGACCTGCTTCCAAGTCATCCAAATTTGAGAGGGTGGTTTCAGCAATATTCATCAGCGCCTCACGGGTGAAAAACGCCTGGTGGGCGGTGATCACCACATTCGGAAACGATTGCAAGAGCTGGAACGTATC
Organism: Cyanobacteriota bacterium; assembly: GCA_027592485.1. Lineage (GTDB taxonomy): Bacteria > Cyanobacteriota > Cyanobacteriia > Phormidesmidales > Phormidesmidaceae > PCC-6406. Next base: position 6,600 of record JAQCKL010000086.1, on the reverse strand, counting down.
ATCCTGAATCACCGTGTCCGAGCGGTCTTCAAAAAATAAGCTTTCCTCCTCCTCATACACATCCGTACCGAAATACCCCACCCGTCCTGATTTGAGCGCATCAATAACCGCCTGGGTATCCACCAATCCGCCGCGACTGGTGTTAATCAGCATCGCTCCGGGCTTAAGGTGTTGCAAAGACCCGTGATTGATCATGTGATAGGTTGCCGATAATAACGGACAGTGCAGAGACACCACATCCGACTCTGCCAACAAATCAGGTAATCCCACATACTGCACCCCCAAAGCCACACAGACAGGATTGGGGCGCACATCATAGGCCAAGAGCTGGCAACCAAACCCCTGCATAATTTGGGCAAAGCATTGACCAATTTTGCCGGTCCCGACAATGCCGACCGTCTTGCCGTACAGGTCAAACCCGAGCAGTCCGTTCAGGGCAAAATTGTCATCCCGAACTCGGTTGTAGGCCCGGTATAGCTTACGGTTGAGCATCATAATCAGCCCCACCGCATGTTCGGCCACGGCATAGGGCGAGTAGGCTGGCACCCGTACCACCGTCAGGTCGAGTTCCTTGGCTACTGCCAGATCCACATTGTTAAACCCCGCGCAGCGCAGGGCGATGACTCGCGTTCCCGTTTGGGCAATTTCCCCCAGGGTGGCAGCATTCAGTTCATCGTTGATAAAGACACAGACCGCCGTAAACCCCTTGGCTAGGGCAGCGGTTCTAGGGGTCAGACGGGGTTCAAAAAAAACCAGCTCATGGTTGTGGGCTGGATTCGTCTCCTGGAAGACTTTCTTGTCGTAGGGCTTAGTACTGAAAAAGGCAACTTTCATAGCAGGGATAAACACATTGCATGGGACAAGTCGGCTGGGTGCCCCAGGGACAGTTGACCCGGTGACATCACCGGGATCAGTTAAAGGAGGCTTGCCATCTTTATTTTGATCATCCCGCCCAGGTCGAAGGTTGCCCAAAGGTTAAGACACCTTTTGGGTTCACCGCTCAAACGGTGGGGATTTTTACCGTTTTCCCCAGGCAATCCGAAAGAAAACCTTGGGGGGATCAAGTTTCCCTAAAAAAGTTGACTAACCTGGTCAAAACTGCACCTGCGGCGCGCCTGCGCTGAAGTCTCTGGGTAGAGGCCGTGACAACGACACAGTGCAAGGATCGTGCAGCCGTTTACGTCGCAATTAAAAGGGAAGCGTTAGATATGGCACAGAGTTTTGGGGTAATTGGTCTGGCGGTCATGGGCGAAAATCTAGCCCTGAACGTAGAGCGCAACGGTTTTCCAGTGGCGGTCTACAACCGTTCGCGGGAAAAAACCGATCGCTTCATGGCCGAACGGGCTGGGGGCAAAAATGTCCAAGCCACTTTTTCCCTAGAAGAGTTTGTTCAAGCCCTAGAGCGACCCCGCCGAATTTTGGTGATGGTTAAAGCCGGTGCCCCCGTCGATGCGGTGATTGCCCAGCTTAAGCCCCTCCTAGAAGAAGGAGACATGATCATCGATGGGGGCAACTCCCTATATAACGACACTGAAAGACGTGTTAAGGAGCTAGAACCCACTGGGCTGGGATTCATTGGTATGGGTGTCAGTGGCGGTGAAGAGGGGGCACTCAATGGACCTAGCTTGATGCCTGGCGGTACTCGGGCAGCCTACGCTGAAATTGAGCATATCGTCACCAAAATTGCCGCCCAAGTGGATGACGGTCCCTGTGTGACCTACATCGGTCCTGGCGGCGCGGGTCACTACGTCAAGATGGTCCACAACGGCATCGAGTATGGCGACATGCAGCTGATTGCTGAAGCCTACGACTTGCTGAAAAATACCTTGGGCCTCAATCAAGAACAGCTCTATGAGGTGTTTGCGGAGTGGAACCTCACCGAGGAGCTCGATTCTTTCTTGATCGAAATCACCGCTGACATTTTCACCAATACCGATCCCGCAACCAACAAACCTCTAGTCGAGCTCATTGTGGATGCGGCTGGGCAAAAGGGGACCGGTCGCTGGACGGTGATGAGTGCCCTAGAAATGGGGGTGAGCATTCCCACGATTACAGCGGCGGTAAATGCCCGGATCATGTCCTCGATCAAGTCGGAGCGGGTGGCGGCGTCAAAGCAACTCTCTGGCCCCTCCACCAAATTCAGCGGGGATGCCAAGGCCTTTGTGAACAAGATTCGTGATGCCCTGTATTGCTCAAAAATTTGCTCCTATGCCCAAGGCATGGCGCTGATTGGGACGGCGTCGCAGCAGTTTGACTACGGCATCGACCTGGGGGAAACCGCCCGTATTTGGAAAGGCGGCTGCATCATCCGGGCGCGTTTCTTGAATAAGATCAAACATGCGTATGATCAAGACCCCACCTTGGCTAACCTGCTGTTAGCACCTGAGTTTAAACAGACGATTCTGGATCGCCAGGGGGCTTGGCGAGAGGTGATTGCCACCGCTGCCACCATTGGCGTACCGGTACCGGCCTTTAGCGCCTCGTTGGATTACTTCGATAGCTACCGCCGCGATCGCCTGCCCCAAAACCTCACCCAGGCCCAGCGGGACTACTTCGGTGCCCATACCTTCGCTCGGGTCGACAAGGAAGGCATGTTCCACCACGAATGGAGCAAAGCCCCAGCCCGCGTCTAAAAACCGCGATCTCCCCCTGCACCCCCCGTTCAATTTTTAAATTGGGCGGGGGGTGCAGGTTTCTAGGCAAATATTGTGCCCTGCTGAACCATTAAGCCAGACTTAGTTCAGCCTTGAAAAGGCTATAGCCCCCCAATCTGAGCGGGTGCAAGCCCTTCCGCAGCGGCAAGTCCCTCATAGGTTCCTGCGAACCGAGCCGGTCGCTCATCCTTGGCCTCAGCCCTAAAAACGGCGCGATCAGCCGCCCATGACGATAGGTGAACAATATCAAAGCCTGCCGTCTCAAAAGACTCAGTAACGGCCTGGATATTGGGACCAAACCAATTGCTTTGATCTTCGGGATGCAGCTCAAATTCTCGATACTGTCGCCAAATCGGCGTGGATTTGAATAGTAATGAGAGCGGCAAAAGTCTGCCAATGATTGAATAGGGTTTTCTTAATAGGCGTCGGCTATTGACGACGTGGGTTTCAATTAAAACTGTCTTTTTGCTCACTGATCGCAGTCGATCAATGGCTAAGAACGGATAGCGCAGATGGTAAAGCACACCGAGAAATAGAACTAAATCAAACATGCCAAGGGTCTCGGGTGAAAGCGTGTAAACTGAGCCCTGAACGTAGGACACCTTTGAATCCAATAGGCTTTTTAATTTATTGAAGCCTGTTTCGTCAGGATTTTCTAAGCTATAGGCCACCACCTCACTGGCTCCACGCCGTTCACATTCAAAGCTGAAACAACCATTCCAAGCCCCGATATCTAAGACACGCTTACCGGTTAGATCTTCAGGAAGTTGAATGTATTTGCATAGATCACTCACAGGATTCTTGCCCGGCGTAAATACACCTGGAAATACTTCCCAGCGCTGATGCCAATAGTCATCCTTGAAAAAGTCTGTGGCAGAAAAATTGGGAGGTGGCATCTGCAAAGAAGTCTGTGAGTCTTTCATCCGGGTTCTGCTGCTGTTGACGGCATGGCTGGGCACAACGGGCTAGCCTGCCCCATTTTAAATGAAGCCGGGATGAGTACAGGGGCAATTTGGTGGCTGATGGCTAGGCCCAATCCGGTGCCTTTACCCATGGGCGTTATGGTGAAAAATGGATCTAGCATCTTGGCTTGGACCTCAGCTGGAATGCCGTGGGATATATAGCGCTGGCCACTTTGCTTAAGACACCACCTTGAGGGGACGAGCAATGGCACGGCTGCACAGCTGATGAAGAGGGCGATCGCCGCCCCCATGCCCCATCCTAAACTGAGCAAAATAATTCGGTTACGAGGACGCTCGGCACAAGATCAAAATGGTTGGCAGTCTTGTCCTCATCGGACTGACGGCAGCTTACCGTTTCAAGAGGCCCACTGGCTGGGGAAGCTTAACAGCGCTGCACGACCCCCAGTCCCTAGCGCCCCCGTGTGTTTAGGCCCTTATGCCTAGGGGCGATCGCAGGGCGATAACGCGGCGATCTCACCCATCACCTCATCAATGAGCTGCCGCGCCACTCGCCCTGGTTGGTCAATGTTATTGATCAGTACTGACACCGCCAACGGTTCATGGTTGGGGGGCGCTAAATAACCTGACAGGGCAAAGTTGCGACTCACCGCCCCCGACTTCCCCCAAAACTGCCCCTCCATCGGGGTATCCCGGAAGCGATTGCGGAGGGTGCCACTCTCCCCTGCTACGGCCAAGCTGTCGCGATAGATGTCGCCATAGGGCGAAGCCGCCATTCCCTGCAATACATCGACTAAAGCTTGCGGGGTAGCCAGGTTATGGCGAGAGAGCCCCGAGCCATCAACAATAACCACTTCATCCAAATCCACGCCCAAGCTGGCTAAGATGGGTGCCGCCCGATTGAGTGCCGCTGTCGTCGCATCTTGTCCGTCGCTGGCAAATAGACCCAGTTGCTTGAGGAGGGCTTCGGCATAGAGGTTATTACTGGCTTGATTAGCGGGAATCAGTAGTTCGGCCAAAGCGGGAGACATCACACTTGCCCAGGGAGTTTCTGAGGTAGAGAGGGGTGTTGCGGTCAAGGCCACGTCATCCACGGCAATGCCCTGTTCCAAGAGCACCGCCCGAAAGGCGGTGAGAAATGATTCCCCTGGGTTGGAGACGGCGATCTCGGCGGTTTCCGGCTCCGAACCCGCCATCAGCTGCCCGGATACGCGCAAAATCGGACTGCCCAAATGGCGACCCACGGTGACAAATTCAGCTTCCCCTGGAGCCACCGTGATCGACTGATTTTCCACCTGCCAATGGGCGGCCAAGGCGGGCTGATCCCATTGCACCCGCAAAGGCTGGCCAATGGTTTGGGGAAATAGGGTCAAGCCGAGGGCGTTACCGTTCAAAATCAGGCTGTTGACCGGTGCGCCATAGCCCGCCTGCACATCCTCCCATTCCCAATTGGGGTGGACCGGGTCCCCCGCAAAGGCGGACTCGTCACCGATCAGTGGGTCCACTTGCCGGACGCCCTGCTGGTAAAGGGGCTGGGCCAGAGCGGCGAGATCAGCGCTATCAAAGCTGGGGTCCCCTTGGCCCACCACCCTGAGGGTGGTTAGGCCAGCACCATTGGGACTGCCATAGACTCGGGTGGGAATGCGATAGTCCGGCCCCAGGGCTGTCAACACGGCGGCAGTGCTAAACAGCTTCATATTGGAAGCGGGCAAAAAGAAGCGATCGCCCTGGCGGCTATAGACCCCCTCTCCGGTCAAGGTTTCCACCTGTACCCCGAGACGGGCATGGTTGAGTTCAGGGCGATCGGCGATCGCCTCCACCCTGGCCGATAGGTCCGCCGGGCAAAGGGCTAGGGCCGGAGCGGTCGACAGCAGACAAGGCACGGCTAGGAGGGCGACGCCCCACCCCCGTGAAAACCAAGACAGACGAGAACAAGAAGAGGACATGACTCACATTTTGTAACTGTTGAGCGATCGCTGCCGATAAAACTGTTTCCGCCACGGAGTTTGGCGGTATCCTTGCGTGAGAATTCCAACGGACAAGGCAGCAACTGCATCCAGGGTATGGCACAGATTTTTATTTCAGCAGGTCATGGGGGCACCGAAAATGGGGTGCTCGATCCCGGCTTTAACACCGGCAACACCACCGAAGCGGCTGAGATGATCCGCCTTCGCGACCTGGTGGTGCCCGAACTGCGATCGCGGGGCCTCAACGTCTTGTCTGTGCCCGACGACCTCAGTGCAGCCCAATCCATCGACTGGATCAACGCCCGCTGTCGCATTGAGGATGTCGCCCTCGAAATTCATGGGGGTGCCAGTAACACCCCCGCCGCCCGAGGGGCCAGCGTGTTTTACATCGCCAACAACAATACCCGCAAAACCCACGCCGAGGTGCTGCTGCTGGCCCTATTGCGGCGGGTACCCCAACTGCCCAGTCGCGGTGCGCGCCCCGACACCACCACCGGCGTGGGCAGCCTAACCTTCATTCGTCGGATTACCTGCGCCTCGCTGCTCATGGAGGTAGCCTACCTCTCTAACCCCGATGACCTGGGTCTACTGCAAAACCGCCGCCGGGATCTAGCCCTGGGCATTGCCGATGGCACCGCCTCTTGGAGCCGGGCCGTCTCTGGGGATGACCCCAGCAATCAACTCTTTCCAGAAATCAACATCAGCATCAATGGCGGTCTCTATGACGAAAAAGGGGTCGTTATTAGCGGCAATTCCTACATCCCGATCGATTTAGTGGATCGCCTTGATGTGGACCTCACCGACGCGCCGGCAGTGCGGCGGGTGCGCTATCGCAATGTGGTCTACATCAAGGCGGTGGATTTGCGGGACTACAACATCTCCGTGGGCTGGGATGCCACCACCCGCACCGTCACCCTCAAATCCCAAAACTCCCTGTTGATCTGTTCGGGTCACCTGGATCGGATTATGGGCAAGGGCAACACCTCCGATGTGCAAATGCTAATGTTCCTCAAAGCCAATAATGAGAGCGCCATCAATCGCTACAAGGATTTACCACGG
>JAQCKL010000085.1 GCA_027592485.1 Cyanobacteriota bacterium | reverse complement strand
TAAGAGATGCGATGGAGCACGTTCTCAAGGTGGTAACGTCTTAACCTAAGTGGCGACGGCTATATGCCTGCCCCCTTACCTCACCCTACCCGTCCTACGCCGCCCCCTCTACCGAATCCCACTGGGAGAATGGCCATCTGGTCCGCAGATGTGATCGCACCGGTGATCGTCGGGGTGGTGATGCTGTTGGGCTGGGAGCTGTTGGTGCGACTGCTCGCTTTGCCCCCTTACCTGCTGCCGGGGCCGCTGTTGGTGGGGCAAACCTTGGTGCAGTCCTGGGCAGAGCTGTTTCCTTCGTTGCTGGTGACCCTAAAAATTACGGTACTGGCCTTTGGGGCGGCGACGGTTTCGGGGGTGTTGATTGCGGTGCTGTTTACCCAAAGCAAATGGATTGAACGCAGCTTTTTTCCCTATGCGGTGATTTTGCAGACGACACCGATTGTGGCGATCGCCCCCCTGATTATCATTTGGCTCAAGAGCAATACCCTGGCCGCCCTGGTGGTCTGCGCCTGGATTGTGGCCTTTTTCCCGATCGTAGCCAACACCACCCTGGGGTTGAATAGCGCCGACCCCAATCTCAGAAACCTATTTCAACTGTATGGGGCCTCCCGCTGGCAAACCCTGTGGCAGTTACGGTTGCCCAGTGCCCTGCCCTATTTTCTGGGCGGGCTGCGGATCAGTGGGGGCCTGGCTTTGATTGGGGCGGTGGTGGCGGAATTTGTGGCGGCGCCGGCCGGGGCGCGGGCGGGCATTGCCTATCAGATTTTGATGGCCAGCTATAACCTGCAAATTCCCCGTATGTTTGCGGCGCTGATCATGACCACGGCGCTGGGGGTGATGATTTTCGTGGGGCTGACCATTTTGAGCGATCGCCTGCTCAGCCATTGGCACGAGAGTGCCCTACCTCGCGAAGAGTAAGGGACACTGGAAGCGTGTTTTTTGGTAATTGAAGCTCACTATGGCTACCCTATCTGCTGCTGCCTGGGTGCAGATTCCCCCAGGGGATTCGTTTTGGCTGACGAATGTTCGCTTGCCCCTGGCGTTGTTAGATGCTGCCGTCCCCCATCGGACGCCGATTCCCGCCCTAGCTGCCGCCCCTTTTTTAGAAGACTTAGTGGCGGCTGATGTGGCGATCCGGGCTGGGCGCATTGCGGCGATCGCACCAGTCGGCACCGCCCCCGCTGACGCCCCCCAAGTCAATTTGGCCCAAGGGCTGATTTGGCCCTGTTTTATAGATCTCCATACCCATCTGGATAAAGGGCAAACCTGGAACCGCAACCCCAACCCCGACGGCAGCTTTGAGCAAGCCCTGGCCACCGTGGCAAAAGATACGCACCATTGGCACAGCGAGGATCTGTATCAACGGATGAACTTTGGGCTGCGCTGTAGCTATGCCCACGGCACCCGCGCCCTCCGCACCCACTTTGATGCCGCCGGAGCCTTGGCTGCCACGGCCCTAGGGGTACTGAAAATGCTGCAGCAAGAATGGGCCGGTCGCCTCACCCTCCAGACCGTTTGCCTGGTAACGATGGATTATTTCCTGACCCCAGCGGGGGTCACCCTCGCGGATCAAGTGGCCGAGGTTGGCGGGGTCTTAGGGGGCGTGGTGTTTCCCCACCCCCACTTAGAGGCCCAGCTCGACCGAGCGTTTACCCTGGCCGCAGAGCGGGGGCTGGACTTAGATCTCCATGTGGATGAAAGCCTCAACCCCGCCGATCAGACCCTGCGCCAGGTAGCCCAAGCCCGGATTCGCAATGGCTTTCAGGGCACGGTGGTTTGTGGCCATTGCTGTGCCCTGTCGGTGCAGCCTCCAGCGGTGCTAAACGACATCCTGGATTGGGTGAAACGGGCCGAGCTGGGCATTGTCAGCCTGCCCATGTGCAACCTGTATCTGCAAGATCGCCAGCCCCAGCGAATGCCAAGATATCGGGGGGTAACGGTCCTCCATGAACTCAGTCAGGCGGGCATTCCGGTGGCGATCGCCAGCGACAACTGCCGAGATCCCTTCTATGCCTATGGCGACCACGATGGGCTGGAAGTGTTTACCCAATCGGTGCGTATTGGCCAGCTCGATCGCCCCATTGGCAATTGGGCCCAGGCGATCACCACCACCCCTGCCACCCTGATGGGACTACCAGGAACCGGCAGTATTGCCCTGGACCAGCCCGCCGATCTCATCCTGTTTAAGGCCCGTACCTTTAACGAGTTGCTGTCTCGGCCCCAGGGCGATCGCGTGGTGCTCCGGCAGGGTTGCCCTATCGATACCACCCTGCCCGATTACGCCGAACTTGATAACTTAGTGGGGTTGGCGGGCTGACCACTAGCGCAGCCCATGGGCCAGCGCGATCTCCGATAACCGGCAGCAATTATGCGCATTCAACTGGCGATCGCCGCTGACCTCCCCGAGTTGACCGACCTTTTTCGTCAAACCGTCTTAGCCCACGGGCCACAGCACTACACCGCTGCCCAAACCCAAGCCTGGGCCACCCTAGACCCAGAGCGCTTTCGCCAGCTCATTCTGGGGGTGACCACCTTCGTTGCCGTAGATGACACCGGCATGCTTGGCTTTGCAGGCCTGGGTGACGATGGCCATGTGGCCTCGGTCTACGTGCGCCGCGATCGCCTCCACCAGGGCATCGGTACGGCCCTGCTCACCCAGGTGTTGGACCATGCCCGTAGCCTGGGCATGGCTCGGCTCTATGGCGAGGCCAGTCATTTCAGCCTGGGGCTGTTCCAGAAATTTGGCTTCCAGCTTGACGGGACAGAAGCGGTCGATCGCCAAGGCGTCCTGTTTGAGCGGTATTTAGTCAGCCTGACCTTGTCGAGGGACAATTCGCTCTAATGCCTCCAGATCCGATCCACAAATAGCCGGGAGGTGACGGGTGATGGTTTCAATCTCCCAGTCCCACCAGCGCAGTTCTAGTAAGCGCTGAATCGTGCCCGCATCAAAACGCTGGCGGATCACCTGCGCGGGGTTGCCACCCACCACGGTGTAGGGCTCAACCGCTTTAGTCACCACTGCTTTCGCCGCGACGATCGCCCCATCCCCCCCCTGCCCCCCGGCATCAGGGTGGCCCCGTAGCCGATCCACACATCATGGCCAATCACCGTATCCCCTTTATTGGGCCAACTGTCGGGCATGGCCGCTTCCCAACCCTGGCCAAACACCGGGAAAGGATAGTTGGTAAACCAGTCGGTGCGGTGGTTGCCGCCGTTCATGATGAAGGTGACATCGGAAGCGATCGAGCAGAACTTGCCGATGATCAGCTTGTCGCCAATGAAGTCAAAGTGGTAACGGACATTACGCTCAAAGTTCTCGGGATTCTCGAAGTCATCGTAATAGGTGTAGTCCCCCACGATGATGTTGGGGTTGGTGATGATATTTTTCAGATACACCAACCGGGTTTGGCCCGCGATCGGGTGTCGGGTTTCTGGGGAAGGGCCGCAGGGCATCAAGGGTTAATCCAATCACTTCATGGGCACGAGCCCTACGATCAGCCTAGCCGCAATGGTTAATACAGCGGGCAATTCAAATTGCGTCAAGATAGAGGCTACTGGCGAAAGTCAGCTGCGGCATTTGAGGCCCCCTAATCCCCAATGCTGAGACCCATGGCGAAATACGCATTGGGAAATATCGGTGAAATGGATCAGGTTTTCTAGGCCCCCCAGCCCCCAATTTTGGGGGAGCCAGAGGCCGGAATTCCTCCAGAATTGGTCCTTCGGACCAGCTGCGCGGGGCATCAAGCCCTCCGGGCGTACCATAAAGGGAGGTCTTGCGGTCAGCCGAACATTGAGTGAAGTCCTGCGCCAGCCGCAGCAAGATATTGCCAAGCCGCAACCCAGTTTTAGATATCCGAGAGGTGCTTGAATGCAGGGCTGGCCAGGGGTGATTTTAGGGATGGTGGTGCTGGTCAGTGGCCTCAGCACGATGGGTTGCGTGGGGACAATCCATGTGGATACTGTCACCCCCGATCCACCGGCAGTGGCCGAATCCCAACCCAGGGTGACCTTTGCAGGGGAGGTACCGCCCTGGGCCGATACCGCAGCGGCCACCATGGCCGAACTGGAAGTCTGGCGGGGGCTGCCCTTTACCGAAAGTCTGCGGGTCACCTTTCAACCCCAAACGGACCCTAACCTCAACGGCTGGTACGACTCCGAGACCCAGCAACTGGTGGTGACCGTCGGGGGCTCCGAGCAACTGGGCCGGGGGGTGCTGCTCCACGAAATTTTCCATGCCTTGCAGGATCAGCACTTTGATCTGTATCAGCTCCGGGTACAAAGCCTGGATCAACCGGACTACGACCAAGCCATCAGCGCCCTGATCGAAGGGGAGGCGATGCTGGCGGTGAGCGAGTTGCTGAACTACAACTTTTTGGCCCATGCCCAGTTGCCCCCTGACGGCGAGATCAGCGAGGAGCGGTTTGAGAACCTGTTTGTCTATGGGGACGGGCTGAAGTTTATTCGCGCCGTTCGGGAGGCGGGGGGCTGGGCGGCGGTGGATGCGGCGTTCCGAGATCCGCCCCAGGCCACCACGTTGATTTACCACCCCGATCGCTATCTCGCTGGAGAACGGCAGCCCCAACCCTTGACCATACCCATCAAGGCAGGGGAAACCCTCCAAAGCCAAACGGTGCCAGGGGAATATCAGGTGCGACTGTTGCTGGCGCGATCGCCCGTAACCCGGCCTTTGGTAGAAGCGATGGGTGATACCTATGGCGCTGACACCCTGGGTAGGGTGAGCACCGCCGATGGCCAGGTGAGGCACCGGTGGGTGATTACATTGACCGATGGGGCCGCAGCGGCAGAGCTGCAAGCGGGAATCACCACCGCCCTAACCCAGCATTACAATTTGGCCGCGCCCCCCATGGTGACGGTGGTTGACACCACCCTCGTGGCGGAATGGTAGGGATAGCGTGGGCAGACTGTTTCAGCACAGGCCAGGGGCTAAAGCCCCTGGCTGGTCCAACCGTTGAAATGCCCTAATCCCGGCGATCTCCATACCCAATGACCTTCCCCAACCCGAATCCGGTCATAACGACGACCCAATTGGCCCTGATGGCAGAGGCCCTGCATTTAGCTCGGTTTCTGATCAGCGGCGATCGCGCCGCCGCTAATCCCACCCTGGTGGGGCGTCGCCGCGATCGCATTCGCGATATCCAGCAAACGCTACAAACCTGGGGGCATCCAGTTCAAAAATCACCCTTACCCGTGCCGGAGATTCCCCTCGCAGTACGGCAGGCGTTTGTGCGATCGCTGTTATTGGTGGGCCATTACGGGACGGTGGGTAGCGCCGGTTGGCGGGGCACCGTGCCATCCCCCACCTTGGATAAGTTTCGGGCCGATCCGGTGCCGGTGGCATGGTACCAACCCGAGTGGGCCGCAGAATTGTGTGTTCGCTTCCAGCTCGATGCCGACTGGGCCACAGCGCTCCAGGCCGACCTGGCGGCGGTGGATGCCGACATTCAAACCCAGCGGCGGCTGATGGCGGCGGTGCTCAACAGCGTGGGCATGTCCCCAGATCCGACGGTGCCCCTGACCCAGGGTCAGTTTGCCAAGCTGCTCAGTCACCTGTTTAACGGCTTGGCTCTACCGGCAACGCAGGTCCATGGACTGGTCGCCTGCCTACAGCTTTACTTTTGCCTGGGGTTTGCCGAGGCGGAAGATAACCCGATCCTGAGATCGCTCCAGCAGCAAATCAATAGCTTTAGCTTTGACCAGTTTCGGCGCTTCCCCACCTTTGGCCCCTGCCATCCCACCGGCATCGATGGGGATTGGGTGGAGCAGTTGAGCGATCGCACCGGCCTCTCCGCCACCGCCATTACCCAGCGCCTCTCAAAAAACATCGGGGTCTTGCCCCTGGCCGAGGCCGAGAAATTCTTGATCCACGATATCTGGGGCCACTATTGGCAACTGGTGTTGAGTGCCTTTGAGAGTGACTACACCAGCCTGGCGGACTGCGACCAACCGCTGCGAGCCGGGGAAACCGCCTATACCGCTGGGGGGCCGTTGACCTGTCGAGAGTTGTTTGACTGGACGGGGGACCAAGTCAAAGTTAAACGCGACTTGGCCCAAACCTTTTTCCATGGGGAGGTGTGCCAACGGCTGGGGCTGATGTTTACTCACCTATTGGGGGAGTTGGTTGCCGATATCGCTGAGTTTAAGTTCACCTGGACGAACCCTGAGGCGGCCCATGAACTGCCCAGTTCGTCGGCATTTACGGACTATCCCACCAACTTGGATCTGTCTTTGGCGGATCTGGATTTTCTGTTTCTCAAGGTGTTGCAGCCCCTGCTGGCGGTGAATCTCTCCGCCCTGGAAGCCTCGCCCCTAGAGGTGGATTTGCTGGCAGATTTCCAGGCGCAAACCTTGGAGCCGGGACCCAGGCTGCGGTTGGAGGCGAATCTGAAGGGGGCGATCGCCCAGCTCCACCAGATCTTCTACGAAGAGTACAGTCGGGAGTATTTGCCGACGTTGGCTACTGAGGAGAGCTTGTTCGCCCAGATTGCCCTGAATCTACTGCATCTCCAGAATGTGATTAACACGCTGTACCGAGACCCGGATTTGGCGCGATCGGCAGGGGTGCCTTTTCAAGATGTGCTGATGGTGTTTATCAGTGCTTACTGCTCGGGGAACAGCTTTACGGAGTTTTGGTCGGTGGACAATGTTTTAGCGGACTATTTTGTCCCCTGCTGGCAGGCGTTGAACAGGACATAGCCCTAACCAATGGGCACAGCAACGTTGACTTGATCCCTTCAATTTGGCGACGCCCAATTGAGCCATAGCAATCACCCGACAATCGAAGCACGCTGAATATTTCCATCGTGCCAACGCTCCTGTGTTGACACGGCTCCCCCGCCGCCGAGTTGGCATCAGCTCAAAGCTTGCTGATGAATCGGGATCTGAATAATAAATTCCGTGCCTTGACCCAGGGTAGACATGAACTCCAGCTTGCCACCATGTTGCTCAGTGATGATCTGGTAGCTAATCGACATGCCCATCCCCGTTCCTTTCCCAACCGGTTTGGTGGTAAAAAACGGATCTAAGATGCGCTTTTGCACCGCCTCAGGGATGCCAGGGCCATTGTCTGCGATCGCAATCTGCACCCACTGGGCATCAATCACCGATGTCCGCACCGTAATCTGATTCGGCTGTTTCTCAATGTCTTGGTAAGTCAAGCCTTCATTACCGTCCTCTAAGGCATCGATCGCATTCGCCAAAATATTCATCACCACCTGGTTGAGAGATCCCGCCGAGCACTGCACTAGGGGCAAGTCGCCGTAGTCTTGGATCACCTCAATGGCTGGGCGGGCAACTTGCGCCTTCAACCGGTGCTGCAAAATCAGGAGCGTACTGTCGATGCCCTCATGGATATTGACCGCCTTAAATTCGGCTTCATCCATGCGAGAGAAGTTTCGCAACGACAGCACAATTTCACGAATTCGATCCGTCCCCAGCTGCATCGAATCTAATATTTTGGGCAAATCACTCTGAATAAAATCAATATCAATTGACTTTGCTTCGGCCTGAATTTCGTTAGGGGGATCGGGATAGCATTTTTGATAGAGCTGTACAAATCGCAGCAGATCTTGACCATATCCTTGTAAGTGAGTCAGGTTGCCACTGATAAAGCTCACCGGATTGTTGATTTCATGGGCAATACCCGCTACTAAATTGCCCAGCGCTGACATTTTTTCAGTGTGAACCAGTTTCATCTGCATACTTTGCAGATCTGACAAAGCCTGCTGGAGCTCAATCGTGCGGTCTTGGACCCGATGCTCCAGCTCTTGGGTCAACGTTTGCAGCGCTTGCTCTGCCTGCTCTTTTTCCTGGATTTCAACCGCGAGTTGATGGTTGAGACTATTGAGCTGCGCGTTCTGTAGCTCTAACTTCTCCTCCAAGCTGTAGTAGATTTCAATCCGGCGGGGGGGCTCATCCCCTGGCATCCGCAGATGATCGACTAAGGCTTGCACCGCTGCTGGGGGCGGGGCGGTCAGCCTAGACACCCCCAGGGTGACCACCATATTCAACCCCATGCCCACGGCACCGATGCCCTCAGGGGAAATATGAAAGAACCACAACGGCATCCCGTAAAACTTAGCCCCAATCACATACCCAGCGGCAAAAAGGGTACCCACCACCATGCCCGAAATCGCCCCTTCCCGGTTGGTGCGCTTATCGAAAATGCCGAGGGTAATGGCGGGGAAAAAACTGGATGCAGCGAGACCAAAGGCAAAGGCCACCACTTGAGCCACAAACCCAGGGGGATGCACCCCCAAATAGCCCGAGACCGCTAAGGCCACGCCCACCATAATCCGCCCCACCATCACCCGTTGGGTTTCGGAAGCGGCACTATTGATCAGGCGATAGTAGACATCGTGGGCGATCGAGCTCGAAATCACCAGCAGTAACCCCGCCGCTGTGGACAGCGCAGCGGCCAGCCCACCGGCGGCCACCAAGCCCGTAATCCAAGGGGCTAGGGCCGTGACTTCCGGAATCGCCAACATGATGGCATCGGGATCGATGTCAATCTCATTGGTGGCGGGGTCTGGGGTTAATTCCAAACGGCCATCCCCATTTTTATCGGTCAGGGTCAGCAGCTCGGTGGCTGCCCACTTATTGACCCAGTCAATTTGCCGCACGGCCTCAATCGGTTGTTGATTGAGAGTCGTAATCAGGCTGTAGCGGGCAAAGGCAGCCACGGCTGGGGCCGTGGTGTAGACAATGGCGATAAAGACTAGCGCCCAGCCCGCCGAGAAGCGGGCAGAGCGCATATTTTTGACCGTATAAAACCGGACAATAATGTGGGGTAGGCCGGCGGTCCCGACCATCAGGGTCAGGGCAATCAAGCCCATATCCAGGGGCGAGTGGTGGGCAAAGGGCGCAGTGTAGTCCGCAAAACCCAAGTCTTGGTGGATCTGATTTAAGCGCTCAACAATGTCGCTGGTGGTAAAGGCCACCTGGGGAATGGGGGTGCCGGTTAGCTGGTGGGAAATGGCGATCGCGGGAATCAAAAACGCCAGGCAAAACACCCCATATTGAGCCACTTGGGTCCAAGTAATCCCCCGCATGCCCCCTAAAATGGAGAAAAATCCCACCAGGATGATGCCGATCAGGACCCCGGTATCGACATCCACCTGCAAGAAACGGCTGAGAATGATCCCCACGCCCCGCATTTGGCCGGTGATATAGACCAGGCAAATGGCAATACAGGCCACCACGGCGACGAGGCGAGCTGTCTTGGAATAATAGCGATCGCCCACAAAATCAGGCACGGTGTACTGGCCAAACTTGCGGAGATAGGGGGCAATCAGCAGGGCAATCAGGACATAGCCCCCCGTCCATCCCATCAAATAAATCGAGCCGTCATAGCCTAAGAATGAAACCACTCCCGCCATGGAGATAAATGAGGCCGCAGAGATCCAGTCTCCGGCGGTGGCCATGCCATTGGCGAGGGTGGGTACATTCCGACCCGCCACAAAAAAGTCCTTTGAATTCCTGACCCGAGACTGCCAACCAATCACCAAATAAAGCAATAGAGAAAGGCTGACAAAAATAGCAGTCCAAATCTCAGTTTGGGACCAACTCAAAATTGCCATGGCGACGCTGCCCAGAGGCAGATATTTAAAGGTGAACCCATGAAATCAATATCATCCCCAGGTCATGATTATTGCCAGAAAACACACTGATTGGCAGAGATGCAATGTCAATTTATTAGCTTGAATAATCAATTGTTTTCGTCATTTTTAGAATGCTTGGAATCGCATTTTCGATCTAGCGCTTCCATCCTTGAGGCATACACAAAGGTTAAGACAACAAATACCAACAAGGCCCCTTGCTGGGCTATCCAGAATCCTAAAGGAAGTCTCCCTAAATAAATGTGATTTAAAAATTTTGCTAGCGCGATCGCCATCCCAAAGGTGGTGGCCGCCCAAATCAATAAGAGATTGCGAATCAATGCAAGGTTGTCTTGCCAATAACGTTGGGACTTGTTCTGATGCATCTGTTCGCCTATCAGACCTGTCGCTATGATGCCCTAAAGTGAGCGCCCTAGCACACCTCAAACGACTACTCCCCTTGCCGATGAGGCGCTCCGATCGGCACTCAGAAATTGCTTGAAGGCAGTCAGGGAAGTTGCAGTGGAGTAGCCCGCCGCAAATTGGGTCAGCCGGGTATAGTCCCCCATGGCTGGATCTTCGGCGATGGTGAGTTGGGTGATATTGCCGTCTGACCCATCAATGACTTGCCACTGGCCACTGGCAGCGGCGGACAATGGGTTCCAGTAGGTTGAGGTGGATTTCATTGAGGATTGAGTAGGGAGCATACCCGTGCTAGGGTAGTCATCTGTTCGGGCGATTAGCACAGTGGTAGCGCACTTCCTTCACACGGAAGGGGTCACTGGTTCGAATCCAGTATCGCCCATATCTCTAAAAGCATTGTAAAACAAAGCCCCGAGGCCATCACTTCGCCCTCAGGGCTTTGTTTTTGGCGTCTGGAACCTTCTGTGCATCCTCACGAAGATTGGGTATGTTCAGGGATCTTTCGCGGGATTTTGACTATGATTTGACCATACAACACGAACATATGTTCTACTAGCAGTCTAAATGTATAGCAACTCATACAAGCCCAAAGGTACGGTCAGCATCGAAGCGTCTCAAGGCAGGTTGTGCTTGCGAATGCGCGATCGCCCAAATCCCCAAAGCTTTCAATAGCAAAGGTTTCAGCCATTTATGCGTGATTAAACACGTATGCGCGTTTTGTTGAATGAGCTTGCGCGTTTTTGTGCGTGATTAAGGCGGCTGGGCTCTCATCATCGCTCAACCTCCTTCGCCGTAAGACTTTTGAGAGACTTTTACTCAAGTACAATTCTTGGGGGTTGAATTGTACTTTCAGGCTGAAAAGTATAATTCAGTTGCTCTGCTCACCGATAATTTTCAGGATCTCTGGGGCAACAAAGATGCGGTTGTAGGAAGTCTCTTCGACTTGCATCAAGATATCGGCCTCAATCAGCTTCTCTACATTGAGTTGGGCGGATCGGTAAGTGACCTCTAGAAGCCTCTCAGCTTGGGGGATGGTGATCACGGGGGACTCAAAGAGACTATCGGCAAGGCGTGGTAAGAGGGCTGAGGCACGGGCTTGAGAGAGGCGATCGCGCCACTCTATCTGAAGGTCTTGCAGCTTTTTGGCTCGAAGTAGGGCATCTCTGGATTGTTCGGTGACGCCACGCAAGAAGAAGGAGAGCCATTCCGACCAGTTACCCGACTTGCTGACCCCTAGCATCAGGTCATAGTATTCGCGGCGATTGCGCTCGAAGAAGGCACTGAGATAGAGCAGGGGAATGGGGAGCAGGTTCCAGTTGAGGAGTAGGAGAGAAATGAGCAACCGTCCGATGCGGCCATTGCCGTCAGAAAAGGGATGGATACTCTCAAACTGGTAGTGAATCAACCCAATGCGGATGAGGGGCGGAAAATCGCATTCTCCGTTGATGTAGTCCTCAAAGGTGTTGAGGCATTCGTTCATCTCTGGCACGGGTGGGGGCACAAACCGGGCATCTTGGATGCGGGTGCTAGATGAGCTGATCCAGTTTTGGAACTGTCGGAATTGACCAGGGGCGCGATTTTCACCGCGTACCCCGTCCAATAGCCGCTCATGGAGTTCACAGAGGAAGCGCTTA
>JAQCKL010000084.1 GCA_027592485.1 Cyanobacteriota bacterium | reverse complement strand
GTCTATACTTTTTCAGCAAGCCCTATGTAGACTGCTACCGCATGGCCAACGACACCTTCTCCCACGGGGGCGGCGACCTGGTCACCAACCTCACCGAGTGGCTCTTCAGCATCGCCTGGGAAGATTTTGAAGATGCCCAAACGGAGCAGAACACCCAGGCATAGACCCCATGGACAGCATGGAATCGTCTCAACATTCCATCTCCCCTCCCAGGGGGCGAGGGGAGATGGAAATAAGCTCAAAGACCCTCACCTCAGGGAGAGGACTTAAAGCCTTTGGCAGACAAGAAAAGGGTGAGGGAAACTCCGGATTCCAAGTTGAACGGGGTTTACCTTAAATAGGGAATGACGTCGCTCCCAACTTTTCGACCCGGCATCGATGGAACATCGAACCCAACTTCACCAAGTATCCCTCCGTAAACGGCTGGCTAATCATCGTCACCCCTGTGGGTAAGCTATTCGTTTGAAATCCGTTTGGAACTGAGATCGCTGCCAGGTCTAATAGATTCACAAAATTGGTGTAATAGCCTAAATTTGAATTGAGTTCGATCGGGTTTTCAGTAACCTCAGAAATCTTATAGGCTGTGCCAGTTGTCGGCACCACCAACACATCAATCTTGTCCCACAAAGACTCAACCACTCTTTTGATTGCAGCAAGCTTATAGAGGCTTTCAAAGACGTCCGAGGCTAAAAGATCTTTGGCCTTGAGAAGGATATCCCGCGTGATCGGAAAAACCGAATCAGGATTTGCCTCCACAAATTCGCCAACAGAGACGTATCTTTCGGCAACCCAAGGTCCTTTAAATAGCAGATTGTTTGCTTCTAAGAAAGGCTCATAACTAATTTCATGGCACTCTCCCCCTAAGGATTTTAGGGTTTCAACAGCTTTCTTGAAAGCTACTTCAACATCAGCATTTCCGAAGAAATTAAGATATTGCTTCTCAGGAACACCAAAGCGGAACGTTTGTCCCTTTTGATAGAAATCAAGATGGGCAGGAGGGCAAGCTTCTCGACGGGAAAAGGGATCTTCGGGATTGAAGCCTTTGGCAACCTGAAAAACTTTTAATGAATCTTCTGCCGTCAAGGCAAAAACAGACACACAATCTAATGTTTTACAAGCATCCACCATATTTAATTTGCTAATTAACCCCCTTGTGGGCTTCAGTCCGACAATGTTATTCAACCCAGCAGGAACGCGGCCCGATCCGCCAGTGTCAGTGCCGATAGAAAAGGACACTAACCCCATCGCGACTGATACGGCTGAGCCGGAACTAGAACCTCCGGGAATATAGTCTTTGACAAAAGAATTATGGGGGACGTCATAACCGGTACGAATGCCCACCAGGCCTGTGGCGAATTGGTCTAAGTTGGTTTTGCCAATCAGAATGGCACCGGCTGCCAGCAATTTTGCGATCGCTGGATTGGTGTGTTGGGCCTGATAGGCAAAATCAGGACATCCCGCTGAGGTTGGTGTGTCGGCAATATCAATACAGTCCTTAACACTGAAGGGAATTCCCCATAGCGGCATGCTGGCTCGCGCTTCAGCAGAAAGCTGTTCTAGCTTCTCCGCTTGGGCTAACACCTCGTTTTGAGGGATGAGATAGGTCCAAGTTCCCTTGATATCACACTGATTAACTTGCTCAAATATCCAGCTAACGACCGCTTTAGGGGTAAGTTGGCAGGTTTGATAAAGACACTCTAGTGCGGGAATTGATAAGGGTACAGGCGTTGAAATTGACATTTGACTCACTTTTTGGGGTATTAACTTGAATCAATAAATTTTGACAGAAAAAGAATCCAGGAATCAGAAAAGAACTGGATTCTAAAATCTATATTCTGGATTCTGACTTCTTAGTTGACCAGGATTTTATAATTTAAACGGCTATGCTATGAAAGCGATTCAAACAATGGCCTCCAATAGTTGCGTTGAGGATGTCACCCAGCCAAAAATTGTCTCTACCATCTTCACCGATACTTGATGAAAATCGGGCAGAAATGATGCACAGCAATCTTCCAAAAGTAAACATTCATAGCCCAAATCATTCGCTGTTCTGAGGGTGGTATGAACACAACATTCTGTGGTCACACCCGTGAGCAAAAGCTGCTGGATGCCTCGCTGACGTAAAACCAGATCTAAATCTGTTGCCACAAAGGCTCCCTTACCCGGCTTATCTAAGACAATCTCGGTCGGCAAAGGCTGCAATTCGGCTACGAAGTCATGGCTTTTAGAACCTCGCGTTAAGAGTCTCCCCATGACGCCTTCACTCCCAATTTCCGCCTTTTGGTGACGGGAGCGAGCCAATTTATGGGACGGGCAGTCGCTCAAATCCGGGCGATGCCCTTCACGGGTATGGATAATGGTCACCGGAGTTTGTCGCAATTTAGCCAGTAGCGCTTGCAAGGGTTGGATGGGTTTCTGGGTCTGACTCACATCAAAGCCTTTGCGATCGCCCCAGCCCCCCAGGGTACAAAAGTCGTTTTGCATATCAATCACCATTAACGCCGTCTTTTCGAGCGTCAGGGGTAATGGATACGGTCGAGCTGGAATGATGATGGGAGGCGTGTCCATTAACCTGAGTACGGGATAAGGAAAACTGGCCGAAACATCCCCTCCTTGGGAGGAGAAAACTCGGATGAGGCGCTTAGCGGTTTGCTGATCCCGTACTGACTTTCCTTAGGGATATCAACTTAAGCAGGCACCCTTCACTAGCCCTGCTGCACCTTAAAAAAGTCGAGCAAGAATAGGGTATAGATTTTGGTTGCCGCCACCACTTTCTCCATATCGATAAATTCGTTGACAGGGGGCCAGCCATCTTCCCCAGGGCCAAAGGTGATCGACGGAATCCCACTATGGGAAAACCGCAGCGTATCGCAGTAAGCATTTTTGCGATAAAGGACTGGGTCTTTGCCTAACACTTTTTGATAAGCCTTAGAGATTGCCTGGACATGGGCCGTATCGGCAGGAACTTCTATGGAAGCGGGGACAAAGGTTTCCCCGTCTACCTTCGTAACCGTGGCTTGAAATGTCGAATCCTCGGCCTGGAATTGGGCAATCACCTGCTCGATGTCTTGCACAATTGACTCGTAGGTCATTCCGGGCACCAGGCCAATCACCCATACCCTGGCCTTACAAGCAGGGGGCGTAAATTGACCTTCCCCAATTTTGCCCGCTTCAATTTTGACAGGGCAAATGCTGGGTTGGGTGGGGCCGTAGATGGCCGGGGCGTCGTGGGTAAAGGTGGTGTTGCGTAGCGCCTCAATCAGTTGGGCCATGTGTAATATCGGGTTCACCCCTTCATCAGGCCGCCAAATGTGCGATCGCACCCCTGTGGTCTCAATATCGACCAAACACAGGCCCGAATGGGCTAGGGCAATGCCGATACCCCAGTCATCGCCGTTAGTCCAAGAGGTGGGTTCAGCCGTAATTTCATAGTCGGCGGTGAGACCATAATCATTCAGCAAATGTAGCGCCCCGGCTTTACCATGGCGCTCTTCATCAACGGTATAGGCACAAATCAGTTCACCATTGATTTTTACCCCAGCTTTGCGCAGCATCTCAACGGCGATGAGCTGGCAGGTCATGTTTCCCCGCGTATCGGAGGTGCCGCGTCCATACAGATACCGGCCTTTAAGGGTGGCATTGTATGGGTTGTGCCCCGACATATGCCATTCCTGCGGATCACAGGAGGGATAAGTGTCTAAATGGTCATTAAAAATCAGCGATGGTCCGGGCAAGCCATCATTCCAACGACCCACGACATTCGGGCGGCCCTCAATGGCAGATACCCATTCCACCGCTAAGCCTAAGGACTGCAAGTGTTGTCCCACCTGCTTGGAAATATCCTCCTCATGGGCCATCGGCGCTTCCGGGTCAATGGAATTACCACAGCCCGGTTGTCCTGTGGGTACCAAGTCTTTAATCAGCTGAACGCACTTTTCAGTGGTAATGCCAGCCAGAACCTGCTGCTCTAGTTCAGTGAGTTCAGCGGGATTAGAGAGGGTTTGTACCATGGGGTTTCTCCAATAGAAGGGTGAATGAGTAGAGTGGATGGGGTGATGGAGTGGATGACTGGTCAGGACTGTGAGGAGCGATGGGGTCTCATTTAGAAGTTGCGAATTGAACTAAGACCTCGTTATTCAAAATTCGAAGCTTTACTCGCTCCGCCCACTCCCCGACTCCATCACATCTCCACCTCCTACCCTTGCCAATGCACAATGCGTCGGGAGATAAAGGCGAGGCAAAAGTCGGAGACGACGCCGAAAAAACCGATCATCAAAATACCGACAAAGAGCGCTTCGACATTAAAAAACACGCTGGCATCTTGGATGATGTAGCCGATACCGATGTCGCCTGCCAGTAACTCTGAGGCGACTAAAATGCCAAAGTCGACGGAAAGGGCGACACGCATGCCGGTGAAGATGCTCGGCAAAGCCGCCGGAAAAATCACATATAAGAAGATGGCCAGATCGTTTGCCCCTAGGGTGCGGGCGGCCAAAATCTTATTTTGGGGACACGATCGCACGCCCTCGATCGTGTTGAGCATAACGATGAGCGCACCGGCATAGAGAATGATCAAAACCTTGGACACTTCACCAATGCCGAACCAAAGGATAAACAAGGTAATGAAGGCCAAGGGAGGAATGGGTCTGAGTAGCTCGGTGACCACATAGAATGCAGCTCGAACATACTTGTAATAGCCCATCAGTAGACCCAGAGATAGCCCCACCACCGTCCCAATGCTAAAGGCAATAAACACGCGCCGCAGACTACCCAGGACATGGGTAATCAGGGGTGTGCCCGCATAACCTTTCGTGGCCATCGCCAGAAATTCCGTCACAATGCCTGACAGGCTGGGCAAAAACAGTTCATCAACCCAGCCTTGGCGAGTCGTGACCTCCCAAAAGATGAGAATGAATAGGGGAATGACGATTCCAATACAAAACAAGAGCCCCTTTTCACGGAGTTCTTGGGTTTGCAGATCCTGTTGCTTATACACAGGGGTACGACTTTTCTTAGATATCGCTTGAGACATCTAGCTAATGGCCTTCATCTTCAAATACAGCTCAGTTCGATAGTGGTTAAATGCCTCTGAGACCCGATTCATGGAGGCATAGCGCGGTTCTGGTAACTGGATCGAGATTTCGTGGTAAATCCCCCCCAAATCACGATCCAAAATCACAATGCGATCGCTTAAAAATACAGCCTCCTCAACACTGTGGGTGACAAACAGGATCGCCCCCGCCACTTGCTCATGCAGCTTGAGAAGTTCTTCCTGGAGTCCTTCGCGGGTCTGCACATCCACCGCCGCAAACGGCTCATCCATGAGCAAGATTTCGGGCTGCACGACCATGGAGCGAGCCACTGCCACCCGTTGACGCATGCCCCCCGAGAGTTGATAAGGATATTTGCGCTCACTGCCCCGTAATCCCACCAGCTCAATGATGGTTTTCACCTGTTGCTGCTGTTCATACTTGGGGAGGGATTTAAACCGAAACCCAAAGGCTATATTTTGCTCAACAGTCATCCAGTCAAACAGCGCGTTGCCTTGAAACACGACGCCTCGTCGAGCGGACGGCCCTTTGACCACCTGACCACTATGGGTCACTCGCCCTGACAGTGGTTTATGAAATCCCGCAATCAGGTTCAAAATGGTTGATTTGCCACAGCCCGATGGCCCCAACAAGGTCAAAAACTCGCCTCGCCGGATACTCAATCCGAAGTCTTGCAGCACTAACCGCTTGCGACTATAACCAAAAGCCACCTGATCAAGACAAATCACCTCATCTTCTGTCAGATGGGGGCTATGGCGATCTAGCGATGGTGAAATCGTTGAGGATTTAGAAGGAAGTTGGGTCATAAGAGGCTTCAAACTTAAAGCAAGAAGTTATCCCCGTGTCAACAGTCAGAATCCCGTACTGCCCTGGATTCTGACTGTTGACACGTTGCCCAGCCGGTGCTTCCCGGCTGAGCAGGGTATCGCAATGCCTCACGAGTTACTTCGACTCGAGATAATCAGCAACATAGGACGAGTTGATCAGCGGTGCCAGGTCATCCGGAACGCTATCTAAGCGTCCTTGTTCGACCAGAAAACTCGCATATTCCCCATAGGCTTTGAAAAGATCAGTGGATTGAGGCTGACCGGGTTGCCCCAGCCAATCATCCGAAAGCTGATCGTCCATCAAAATCACAGTTGAGCCCTGGCGATCAACCATCGCGCCAAATTCCTCTGGGGACAGGTTCAGTCGCTCAGCTTCCCACTGTTGACCTGACTCAATGTCAGCCAAATAGTCCTGTTGAGCCATATCCCAGGCTTCCATAAACTTTTGCATGACTTCGGGGTTGGCCTCGGCAAACTCCTTGCGCACTGCCCATAGGGCTACGGCATAAGCCCCAACCGATTTGGCTGTGGCGATGTCGACCCCCCCAAGCTCATTCAGCTTGCCCGCCGCAGGTTCCCAGGTCCAGGCGGCGTCAATCTGCCCCGCAGAAAAGGCAGCGGCCATTTCGGAAGGTTTCAAGTTGACTAAGGTCACGTTATCCTGCGACAACCCAGCTTGCTCAAGCGCAGCTAGCAAGGAATGGTGTCCTGAAGTCCCAATGGTGACCCCGACAGTTTTGCCCTCAAGCGCGGCGGTATCCGCGATGCCCTCCGCAGCAATCAAGCGTTCAGCCGTTAAGGGCGCATGGTCTAAGAGGACAACTTCAATATCGATGCCGGTTGCAAAGGCCGTCAGGGAAGGAAAGGGGAAAAACCAAGTGATATCCACTTCCCCTGCCGCCAGCGCTGGCACCATCGCCCCACCAGAAGAATAGGGACTCAATTCGACATCCAGGCCAACTGCCTCAAAGTACCCTTCTTCAGCAGCGACCATGGTGATGTTATTAATGTCACCCGTTTGGAAGCCGACGCGTACCTTGAGCATTTCTTCGCTACTGGGTTCCGCCGCCTCACTGGCTTCTGCCGGAGTCTCACTGGTTTCTGCCGGAGCCGTATCACTGGCCGTGGGGGCACAACCAACTGCGATTGTAAAAGTAGCCGCAGCTAACCCTGTGAACACACAGTTAAAGAAACCTCTCCTGTCCAAAAACAGTCTCGATGTCTTGCTCATAAATCCGTCTCCAAAACACAAGGAACTTCAGGAATTGTTGCGTTGAAATAACACAAGCTCTGATCAAAAAAGAGTCTAGTCTCAGAAAAAATAGACAATTAAGAATGGATTTTCGGTAAGGCAGTTAAAGGATCAGGCCAACCACTTAAACGCCAGCAAAATGAAATTGTGGTCAAAAATGCTCTACCCTCTGACATCACCTTACTATCACCAAATCGCTCGCAGAGTCATCTCTGAAAGCTGTGAACTAAAATATTCCTCCTCTATGTTCTAGTGCGCCCCAGCCGTGAACATATCTTTGCAGTAAGAGCCTGTTTAATTGTGCTTAAAGCTACAGTCCAGCCCCTTCAGGTTCTTGTCTATAAATCAAAAAAATTATGGGTCCATAAATAAATTGAATGCCTGTATTTCGATTGCTCAAGCTGCTGGCGGGCTGGTTGCTCGACGCAGGCCAGGGCAGACTTCTGTCAAGTCTTTATCAAAGACAGCGGCAACACCAGCTCTGTCAAGCGATTCAACAATCCTTTGCGACGGAGAATTTCTCGTTTTGTGGGGTGCAATATCGCCTCCTCTGTGTGCCTCAGGAATTAGATTGGGATGCTGTGCTTTCTTTCGCCGCCACAATGCATCATCACGTCCCGAGTCCCCCGCCGCATTCAAGGCTGCCTGGGCTCAAATTAAGCAACTGTTACAATTCCTCAGGGCGGATTGAACTCAAATTGAGCTGACTTGACTGAAATCAAACCGAGGATTTTTGACCTGATATTGAGCTGGCCCTCTAATACAACAGTGCATGGTTGAAGCCGCTCTGAGTGCTCTGATTTTATTTATGTCGGCTTTTATGTCGTCTACCTTTGGCTTTGGCGGCGCTCTGTTTGCGATGCCGCTGCTGACCCTCGTGATGGGACTGCATCAGGCCACCCCGCTCTTTGCGCTAGTCGCAACCACCAGAGCCGCCATTATTGTGGCCACCAACTGGCAGCAGGTCGAATTTGCCTCCACCTGGCGATTGATCGTGGCGAACCTGGTGGGTATTCCTGTCGGGGTGTACTTACTGAAGGCCCTACCCACCCCCTGGATTATTCACGGCATTAGCGTGCTGCTAATGCTTTACGGGCTTTACCGTCTCACCGGTGCCCACCTGCCGAAAATTGAGTCCCCCTACTGGGCCTTTCCCTTCGGGTTTGTGGCTGGGGTTTTGGGCGGGGCTTACAACACCAACGGTCCTCCGGCAGTGGTATACGGCAATATGCGCCGTTGGCCCCCCGATCAATTTCGAGCCACGCTCCAGGGCTATTTTTTACCCACCGGCATTGGTATCCTGATCAGCCATGGGGTGGGTGGGCTCTGGACCCTACATATGCTGCAGCTTTATGGGATGGCGTTGCCGGGTGTCTTAGTGGCGATTTGGTTGGGGGGCTGGTGCAACACACGCCTGCCCGTTGAGCGGTTTCAGGTACTGCTCTCGGTACTGCTGATTGTGCTAGGGATGCTGCTATGGATATAGGCCAAACAATGACTGGGCTTGGCTGGCGATCAGCTCGCTAGCATCCTCAAAAGACAGGGGCTTCGAGAAAAAATAACCCTGGCCATACTCACACCCCGCTTCACGCAATAGCTCCGACTGTTTCAGGGTTTCAACCCCTTCGGCCACCAAATTCATATTCAGCTTTTGCCCCAAACTGATAATGGTCTGGACGATTTCATAGTCTTCGGTGCTGTTTTCCATGCGGCTCACAAAGGAGCGATCCACCTTCAGGGCATCACTGGGGAACCGGTGTAGATAGCTCAGGGAGGAGTAGCCGGTGCCGAAGTCATCAATGGCGATTTGAATCCCCAGTTGCTTCAGCCGAATCATCAATTCGTAGGCGGCCTGGGAGTCCTCAATGATGGTGCTTTCGGTGACCTCAATTTGGATAAAATGCCCCGGCAGGTGAAATTCTTGGAGGATTAGCTCGATTTTGTGGAAAAGGTTCTCTTGCTTAAATTGCTGTGCTGATAAGTTGATGCTGATCTTCAGGGGTTGCTCGGGGAATTGATCCCGCCATTTCGACAGTTGGCGGCAGGCTTCTCGAAAGATCCACTCTCCCAGGGGTAAAATTAGTCCTGTTTCTTCGACTACCGGAATAAAATCCGCCGGAGAAATAACGCCCTTTTCCTCAGAGTGCCAACGCACCAGGGCCTCAAAACCGTTCAGACGACCGGTTGTGAGGGAAACGATCGGCTGGTAATTGAGAAAGAACTCTTGATTATCGAAGGCGGCCAATAGGTCGCTTTCTAGATCCAGGCGACTGAGGGCATCCTCCCGCATATCCGTCGAAAAGACCTGATGGCGAAATTCGTTCATCGCCTTGGCGCGGTACATGGCGGTGTGGGCGTCCCGGAGTAGATCCTCAGGGTTTTGGCAGGACTGCTTTTGGGTGATGGCTAAGCCGACGCTGACGGTAATCGAGAGGCGATGTTTCCCCAGCATCAGCGGTTGCAGCAGGGCGGCGCGCATTTTTCCTAAGCAGTGATTAATCTGGGTTTGGCGACTGTGGGGAAAGAGCAGCGCAAACTCATCGCCCCCCACCCGAGCCAGTTTCACCTGATCGTCTAGGGTGGCGATCAAGCGCTCGGCAATGGTAATCAAGACCAAATCACCAGCGGAGTGCCCCAGACTTTTATTGATCACCTGGAACCGGTTGATATCCAGGAAGGCTACGGTGATGCCCTCGGAGCTGGGACTGGAGAGCGATCGCTGAATATAGGCCAAAAACAAGTCGCGACCGGGCAATGCCGTTAAGGCATCGTGGGTGTTTTGGTACATGGCCTTTTGGCCCACCACGACCCCCATCGCAATCAGGAGCCCCAGGATCGGTTCGACCGTCGGCAACCAGACTAAATAGCTGAAGCCCACAAAACTAACCCCAAAACTGATCAAGCCCAGACCGATCCCCACCAGCAAAATCACCTCAGGCCGCTTGATCGACCAGGCCACTGTGCTGACTAGGCCAACCCACAGCAGCAACCAGGCAAACTCTCCCCAGGCCGGTAAGAATCGATAAATAGCCGGGTCACCAGCGGCAAGATCCAGCAGTTGAGAAATAATCTGACCATGGACCACGACCCCTGGCATTGTGAAGCGATCATCAGCTCCAGCGGTGTAAGGGGTATGAAACTCATCCCTAAGGCTACGGGCAACCGACCCAATTAAAACGACTTTTCCCTGGAGCCACTGCCCATCAAAGTCACCGGCCAGGACTTGCTGAGCCGTTAAGCTTTGACCAGGTGAATAGGGGGTGCGATAGCGCAACAGAGTCTGATAGCCCCTTGCATCAATGCTCTGATAACCCCCATCGCCCCGGCCCAATTTGGGAATGGTTCCCTCCCCTAAAATCAAGGATTTTTCGTCAGGGCTCAGAATACTGCCTGAATGGTCAACATAGTCCGTAGCGACCCGCAGGGCAAAGGAAAAGAATTGCTGCTCAGCAGCGTTGACAAACAACAGATTGCGGCGCAAGGTCCCGTCAGGATCAACGGCAAGATCATTGAAGCCCACCCGCTCCCAAGGCACCGCTGGCGGCGGCACTTGATCGGCTTGGGCACGACTGCCGACATTCATAATGGCAATCACATTGTCCCGGTTTAGCTGCTCAGCCAGTTGGGCCGAACCGGGCTCATGGGGGAAGCTTCGATAAATATCGAGACCGATAACCTTAGGGTCATGGCGCTGAATCGTTTCCAGAAGATCAGCAATCGTCTGGTCGGACAAGGGCCATCCATACTGCTGCAGGTCGGTTTCGGTGATGCCCACAATCACCAGTCTGGAATCGAGCTTTTGGTCTGGACTCAGCCGGGTGAGCGCGTCAAACCCCGCCAGTTCCAGGCGCTGTAACCCGCCGACCTGCTTAATCCCAGTCACTAATGTGACCGAGATCAAGCTCACCACGACAGTCGCACGGCCCTGGAAACTAAATGCCGAGGCCAGCGCACCAGTAATGGTTTTGAAGAGCTTTTGATAGCGACCCAGGGGCATTGGCATGATCAGCTCATGGGCTTAAGGGCGGGTGCAAGGTATGCTCTGGCTTCAGATAGGATGACACCTATCAATAAGGGCAAGGACGGCTACCTCCTTGCCCTTAAGCATACCTAGCGCTTCGCCCGATTAAGCGGCTAACGATAGCTATTATGCCCAGTGGCTGATCATTGTCCTCGACCGATGTGGCAGTCCCAACCCTGGAAGGATAGGGAAAGAAAAGTTGACTCGGAAGCACTGGCGCGATCGCGGGTTTTCAGTCATTGAAAGTTGCCCTAGTCTGCCACAGGTTCCAAAGCCGCAACCCAATGGGTCCCGCCACCCGTGCGATGACCGGGAAACTCGCCCCCGTCATCCTCAGTGCCATACGCGCCAGGGTTGCACAGCATCAACAAGCTCAAACTGCAGACGCAGCATCCCATCAATAGGGTCAAGCCTTTGGGAAAAACACAGAGTTGAACGCAGAGTAACTTCATGGAATTTGTCATGGCTGGGGTGTGGTAAATGCAACTGGGTAGTCCTAAAAAGGTAAGGATGGTTGTAATCCTTTTTCTGAAAGGGTTTCGACCAATAAAGCTAG
>JAQCKL010000083.1 GCA_027592485.1 Cyanobacteriota bacterium | reverse complement strand
ACTTGTCGCAACTTATACCCTGAGAGCTTTTATTACTTCAAGACCGACTTTTCAAACATCCTCTTAGCCCGGATTCACCCTGAGGCGATCCCTGCGGCCCAAGCGGCCTGGGCTGCCCAACAGCAGGGACAATTTTGGCCTTATCACGACGCGCTCTTTGCCCGTCAGCCGGAGTTAGGGGAAGACTTGTACCTCGCGTTGGCCCAAGAGTTGGAGTTGGATATAGAACAGTTCAACCGCGATCGCGCCAGTGAGGGTGCAAACGCCGCGATCGCCCAAGATTTGGCCTTAGCCCAAGAACTCCAACTCACCAGCACCCCGACCTTTCTGATGGGTGAGCTATTACTACCAGGAGCCATCCCCGCCGAGCTGTTTGCAGAGGCTCTGGTCCGGTTAAAAGCCTTCTACGACGCCCAGCCTTAGGCAAGCAGAATTAGCTTTGAATTTTAAATTTCAAACAGTCAATTCAAAATTCAAAACCAAGCATTCCCCCCCCTACGCATCCGTATCCTCAATAAAGTCAGAGCGGCGGTTGTCGGGGATGGGCCAATCGGGATTTTCACCCCCGATAATCACCTCCTCTAACGCCACATACTCCTTGCTGAACTGGGCCAGAGTATTGATCAAAATATCGAGGGCGATCGCGTCCGTTGTCCCGAGGTCAAACCAGCACCTTGCCCAAACCCCCTGATATTCCAGTTCCCCCATGTTGTGCATCAAGGAAACCAGGACATCGTTGCTGTCGGTTTCCCGGTAGGGCAGATAGCTCACCTCTAAACCCTCATCCTGCACCTGAAGATTCTCGGCATTAAAGCCCCCTAACTTGCCCAAGAAAAACCAGGAGTTGAAAACCTCTTCGATGTACTGCTGCTCCATGGGTGAGGGCGTGGTGACAAATCGGAGCCAAATCCAAATATCAAAGAAATTACACTCGCGGAACTGAACCTGCATGGTGGTTACGGGTAAAGGATGATTTAGACAACCGGTGAAAAGCGTTACAGATTAATTCAAAGTTCAAAGTTAGAAATTCAAAATTTTTGAACGGTGTTTTGAACTTTAAATTTTGCATTTTAAACTTCTTAATCGGGTGCCAACTGAACCCCAATCGGCGCAAACTGGGTCACCCATAAGCCTAAGTCAGGATCCGGGAGACGCGCCTTCACCTGGCGGGCGATCGCTTCGGCCTCATCCCGCGTCGGGGTAAGGGTAAAAACAGTTGGCCCCGATCCCGACATCAGGGTCCCCAATCCCCCCGCTTGGGACAGTTCTGTCTTCAGGGCGGCGACAGCAGGGTGGGCAGGCAGGACAGCCTTTTCTAGATCGTTGTGGAGGAGTTGGCCGATTTGGGTGCTGTCTTGGTGGGCGATCGCCCCCACCATCGGACCAGAATGGATCGCGGCGCGGCGATCGGCTCCAGCCATGGCTAAATCCAAATAGCTTTCCCCAAACTGGGCTCGGTAGGTTTTATAAGCCCAGGGGGTCGAGACGGAGAGACTGTTGTACTTCCCCAAAACCGCATACAAATTCGTGAGGCCATAGAGCGGATCCAGTTGTTCCCCCCGCCCCGTCGCCAAAGCTGTCCCGCCACTAATGCAAAAGGGAATGTCAGATCCCAGTTGCGCCCCCA
Source organism: Cyanobacteriota bacterium (assembly GCA_027592485.1). GTDB lineage: Bacteria > Cyanobacteriota > Cyanobacteriia > Phormidesmidales > Phormidesmidaceae > PCC-6406. The sequence continues at coordinate 10,132 of JAQCKL010000083.1, read as the reverse complement.
AATCCTGTAGTTCCTGCTGGGTGAGGCCCAACTGCCAGAGCAAATCGATGCCCACGAGGGTAGCGGCAGCGTCGGCAGATCCCCCAGCCAAGCCCGCCCCAATCGGAATATTTTTCTCAATGGTGATGTCAACCCCCCCATGGTGGGCCGCCGCTTGAGGAAAGGTTTGGGCCATCAGGGCCGCCGCCCGGTACGCCAGATTGGTGTGATCTTTGGGCACCTGCGGATGGTCACAATGCAGGTGAACGCCTGAACCCACAAGGCTCTGAACCGTCACGACATCGGCCAGATCAAGGCTTTGCATCACCATGATCAGCTCATGGAAGCCGTCGGAACGATGCCCCAGAATTTCGAGATAGAGGTTGATTTTGGCCGCAGCCCTCAACTGATACAGACCCATGCCCCATCCTTTCCCAACTGGCTTCACCACACCCACAAACAGTTCCCTAGATTCCAGGCTAGGGGAAATGATTCAGGGGGCTGGCCGTTCCTTCAGAATCTTATTACTCAATGCCACCCAGGTGGCGACGCTGAGGTCTTCGGCCCGGACATTGGGGACGATCGCTAAGTCCTCAAAATAGGCCAGGATCTGCTCCCGGTCGAGCAAAGAAGACAACGTATTGCGCAGCATTTTGCGCTTTTGGGAAAACCCCTGGGTCACCACCTGGGACAAGACCTTAACGTCCTCCGCCGGATCTGGAAAGGCCCTAGGGGTTAAACGCACCACCGCCGAGGTTACCTTGGGGGGCGGGGTAAAGGCTTTGGGCGGGACAGTGCAAATCATTTCGCAGTCCGCCAAATACTGCACCCGCACGGTGAGGGCACCAAAGGCTTTGGTCCCCGGTCGAGCGCAGAGCCGCTGGGCCACCTCCTGTTGCACCAGCAAGACAATGCTGTCGAAGGGGGTCGGATTGGGGGCCACAAAGGTGCCGAGCAATCGCTCTAAAATCGGGCCGGTGATGTAGTAAGGAATATTCGCCACCACCTTATTGGGGTTTTGGAAGGTAGGGTGGCCGGTCAGCAGGGTGGGCAAATCCAGCTCTAGGATGTCTCCCTGAAGGAGCAACAGGCGATCGGTTTTGGGAAAGCGCGCCCTCAGCTTCCGACAGAGATCTAGATCGATTTCGACGGCGACCACCGGGTTCGCCTGGGCCAAGAGGCGTTGGGTAAGCAGGCCGGTGCCAGGGCCGATTTCGAGCAAGCGATCGTCCGGCTGCAGATCTGCCGCCGTCACAATATTTTTCAGAATTGCGTCACTGGTGAGCCAATGTTGGCCAAAGCGTTTTCGGGGTCGAGCCTGGAAGGTCACAGAAAAATGGCTTGAAAGAGCTGTTTCTACAAGACTGTACCGGAAGAAATGCGATCGGGGGTTTCTCTAGGGCACAGGAATCAGCCGGTTCAAACCGCTGCTGCATCATCACCAGTCCCAGCGGCGTTCAGGTTATCGATAAAGGACAGCACTTCGGATTCGGCTTCAGAGTCCTTGGCCCATTGCTGGATCGAAGGCAGCGCCTGAATCGCTGAGACAAACTGCTGGGCAGCAGGTGCGAGCTGAATCCCATAGGTGACAAATCGCATCGCCACCGGGGCATACATTACATCCGCCACCGAAAACTCACCCCCCAACCAGGGGCCACCGTACTGCTGGTACCCCGTCTGCCAGATCGTCTCAATCCGTTCAATGTCTTTTTGAGCCGAACTGGAAAAATCGCGGCGATCGCGGTTGTGTCGGGCGCGAATATTCTGGGGTAATTCCTCTCGGAGGGCCAAAAACCCAGAATGCATTTCCGCTGCAATGGAACGGGTGTAGGCACGAGCCCTGCTATCAGACGGCCACCCTACCGCCTCAGGATGCCGTTCTTGGAGATGGCCCATAATCGCGGTGGAATCCCAAATCGCCAGATCACCATCCAACAACACCGGCACTCGACCGGCGGGGGTGTATTGGCCAATGGTCTGAAACCATTGCTCTGTGAATAGGGGCAGCCTCACTTCTTCAAAGGCTAGGCCACTCTCTTGCAAAAACAGCCCAGCCCGCAGGGACCAGGAAGAGTAGTTTTTGTTGCCGATGACCAGCGTTAACACCATGGCGTCTTCAATTTGCCAAGTCGCAGTTCAGAATAGGGACTGTAAAGGCTTCTCCAGCCACCCCTCGACCCTGGGCTGCTGCTTCATACACATCTCTGAATTCAGCGTCATAGGCTGATCCCCCGCTATCGCCGCCCCCTTAAAAAGGGGGCTATCTCAAAACCGAAACTGCACTGCCCCCCTTTTTCTAGCGAAGCCATGCCCGGAGGGCTTTAGGGGGGTTGGGGGGATCCAAACCCTAACCAATACTCAAACAACGACTTATGTATAAGCGGTAGCCCCCACTGTTGAGGGCAGGGAATCGGACCCCGTGCATTGTTCTATGTTGACGATTCATCCGCTTGATTATGTCTAAGCCCTATCAAGGTTGGTCCCTAGACGATCGCGAGCCCCAAACGATTGCTGAATGGTTGCCGTTCTATGAATGGGCCTATCACCATTACTTTCGGGTGCAGACCTCAGGTTGGGAGCATGTCACCCCCGAGCAACCGGCGCTATTTGTGGGCTCCCACAATGGCGGTTTGGCGGCCCCGGATATGCATATGTTTATCTATGACTGGTACCGACGGTTTGGCTATGACCCCCCGGCCTATGGGTTGATGCATCCCAATATTTGGACGGGGTTACCCCCCGTGGCGGAGATGGCCGCGAAGCTAGGGGCGGTGCGGGCTCATCCGAAAATGGCGATCGCGGCATTGCGACGGGGAGCCAGTGTGCTGGTGTATCCGGGCGGGGCACGGGATGTGTTTCGACCGGCCAACCTGAGCGATCGGATTCACTTTCGAGGCCATAAGGGTTTTATCAAGTTAGCGCTGCGGCAAAAGGTACCAATTGTGCCACTCATTTCCTGGGGAGCCCATTCAACATTACTGGTGCTGGCAGATTGCTATGAGCAGGCCAAGCAGTTGAACCAATGGGGGATGCCCTGGCTCTTCAATGTCGATCCAGCAGCGTTTCCGATTTATTTGGGCTTGCCTTGGGGGCTGACGGTGGGGCCAGCTCCGAATATTCCCTGGCCGGTGCAAATCCATACGCGGGTCTGTGCGCCGATTTGGTTTGAAACCTATGGCCGCGAGGTCTTGACGGATGTCACCTATATCGAGACCTGTTATCAGCAGGTGGTGGAGGCGATGCAGGGGGAGTTGGATAAACTGGTGACGGCTTGTTGCTGATGTCACCTGCCAACTATAAGCAGTCACCTCAGGGTTAAAACCCCTAGCTGAGTTTGGCGGTGTATTCCAAAATCAGGCGCTGATTGGCGAGGCCGTGGGGCTGCACGGCCAATGCCCGCCGCCAGGCCTGAATCGCCGCCAAATAATTGCCCAGGGCGGCATGGCACAGCCCCAACCCATGGAGCGCACCGAAGTGATAGGGTACCAGCGCGATCGCCTGCTCACAATCCGCGATCGCCTGCCAATGGCGGTCCTCTAAATAATGCAGCACCGCCCGGCGATTCCACGCCTCCGCAAAATCCGGCTGGTCCCGAATCAAATCACTGAGTAGCGCCTCAGCCGCCTCAGTCGCGCCCATATCGAGTAATTTCTGGCTCTTGACCAATAAGTGGGCACCATAGGCCCCTTTCTGGGTATACCAGCGCCGCCATAGCTCTGCCGTGGCTGCCTGCCGAGCGACATCGTCATCACTCTGTAGGGCTTGCAGAAGCGGCTCAGCGTCAATGGGATCCATGGTTGCAGTATGACAGCAAAGCTTTCCAATCGGTGACGCTATTAAAAAAGGACCGCTCAATAGCAGTCCTTTTTCTGTCAGCCTAGATAGTGTTGCACCAGTTGTCTGCGGCTGTCTGCGACGGTGCAAGCACGACTATCGCGGCATTGAAATCATCTATTCAGCCGTAGCCAGCTCGGTGCTGCCGCGACGGCGGCGATTAGTCAAGCTGTTAAAGAGCATTTGACCAATTGCCTTGACGAGGTTGCCTTCAAGTTCTTGGAAGAGCTTCATGTTGATCCCAAAAGCGTCATTGGCTTCGGTCACAATGGCCTCAGCCATCGCTTCATCCACATCAATCTCATCAAGGGAAGCCCGATAGGTCGCCTTAAAGGCTTTCTCATCAGGAATGGTGTCGAACTCGTAGAAGGCCGTGCCTTCGCCCTCTAGGAGGTTCATGGCCCGCTGAGCGATGCCCTTGAGGATTTGTCCACCGGACAGGTCCCCCAGGTAGCGGGTGTAGGAATGACCCACGAGCAATTCGGGTTGGGTGTTAGAAATTTCGCGAATGCGATCCACATAAAGTTGCCCCCCTGCAGAGGCAGCCACTTGCTCACGCCAGTTAGCACCGTAGTAGTAAGCCAGATCCTGCTCTAGGGTTTGTTTCCGGTGCAGATCAGGAAAGTAGACCTTAGAGACCACCGGATGATCCTTATGGCGCTCCAGTTCCTCTTCCATGGCGGAATACACGAAGTAGAAGTTGGCGACCAGTTTCCGGTAGGAATTCTTTTCAACAACCCCCCGTAGAAAACACCGCACAAAGCCGACATTCTCGGCCATTGTGTGGGCTTTTTGGGTGCCTTCACGAAGTTTTGCGGCTAAATTGCTACTCATCCTAAAAACGTCTCACTTTAATGTTCAGGCTGGCGGCAAAGCACCAGCGTGCAACCATGTTTTAATGCTGTAACCGCTACATTACGGCCTTTTGATGGGCGCTACCATTACATTTTTTTACGCTGCCGGAGGAATGGGAGGGCAGCGCCATTGCCAATTTTGAACCGAGGTGACGTTTAGATTAGATATCTAGGTCTTCCAAATTGAGGCGAGATCCGTAGGTTTCAATAAACTCGCGCCGAGGGGCCACCCGATCGCCCATCAGAATAGTAAAGATGCGTTCTGCTTCAACGGCATCTTCAATTTCAATTTTCTTGAGGGTACGGCTTTCCGGATTCATGGTGGTTTCCCACAGTTGAGTCGGCATCATTTCGCCCAAGCCCTTAAAGCGCTGGATCGTGTAGTTGGCATTGGAGGGGAATTCATTCTGAATCAGTTGATCCCGCTCGCGATCGCTATAGCAGTACCAGTGATTGCGGCCCCGCTCAATTTTATAGAGGGGCGGACAGGCAATGTAGACAAAGCCTTGGTCAATCAAGGCTCGCTGGTAACGGTAGAAGAAGGTCAGCAGCAGGGTGCGAATGTGAGCACCATCCACGTCGGCATCGGTCATCAGGCAGATGCGGTGGTAGCGCAGTTGGGACGGGTTAAACTCTTCGCCTTTGATCCCCAGCCCGAGGGCGGTAATCAGCGACTGGACCTCATTGTTTTTGTAAATCTTGGCGTCGTCAGTTTTCTCAATGTTGAGGATCTTGCCCCGTAGCGGCAGGATGGCTTGGAAGCGGCGATCGCGCCCTTGCTTAGCGCTGCCCCCCGCAGAATCCCCCTCCACAATGAAGATTTCGGATTCACTGGGATCACGGCTGCTACAGTCCGCCAGCTTACCCGGCAGGGTCGAGGACTCCAGCACCGACTTGCGTCGCACCAGTTCCCGCGCCCGGCGGGCGGCCTCGGCGGCGTTAAAGGCCTGAATCGCCTTCTCTAGAACGGAATCCACCACGCTGGGGTGAAAGTCGAGGTATTCCGCCAGAATCTTGCCCACAAAGGAATCGACAATGCCTCGGACTTCCGTGTTGCCCAACTTGGTTTTGGTCTGCCCCTCAAACTCAGGGTCCGGCACCTTCACCGAAATCACCCCGGTCAAACCCTCCCGGATATTCTCGCCGCTGAGGTTCGACTCACTGTCCTTACGCTTGTTGCGCTTGCGGGCAAAGTTGTTGAGGGTGCGGGTCAGCACCGCTTTCAGACCTTCTAAATGGGTGCCGCCATCAATGGTGCGAATGTTGTTGGCAAACCCCATTAGGTTGTCAGAATAGGCATCGACACACCATTGCAGAGCCACCTCAAGGTAGACCCCATCCCTTTCCCCTTGCACGTAAACGATTTCATCGTGGATGGGGGTCTTGTCTTTATTGATATAGGCGACATATTCTTGAATGCCACCCTCGTAAAAGAAGTGCGATACCTTTGGCTCAGAGGTTTTGAGCAGGTCGAGGCGGGCATCGGTGAAGGTGATGCTAACCCCGGCATTCAGGTAGGCGAGCTCCCGCAGCCGTCCAGCCAAGGTGTCGTAGTCAAACTCTGTCGTCACCGTAAAGATGGTGGGATCAGGCTTGAAGCTCACCTGGGTGCCCTTGCGGCCACTGGTATCCGCAGAAACTTGCAGCTCTGTGACTGCGTCTCCCCGCTCAAACCGCTGCACATGGGCCTTTTGTTCTCGCCAAACGGTGACCTCCAACCATTCAGAGAGGGCATTCACTACGGAAACGCCAACCCCATGGAGACCGCCGGAGACCTTGTAGCCCCCACCGCCAAACTTACCCCCCGCATGGAGCACGGTGAGTACCGTTTCGAGAGCTGACTTGCCGGTTTGGGGGTGAATGTCCGTAGGAATGCCACGGCCATCATCGCTGACCGTGACAGAGCCATCCGCATTCAGCGTGGCTTCAATATTGCGGCAGTGACCCGCCAAGGCTTCATCAACGGCATTGTCAACCACCTCATAAACTAGGTGATGCAGACCTCGGGGGCCGGTGGTCCCGATATACATGCCAGGGCGTTTCCGCACTGGCTCCAGACCTTCAAGGACCTGGATCTGCTCAGCACCATAGTTAGTGGTTGCCATAGACTTTGCTCCTGAGGCGTCATCAAGACACCGTTTTAGCGATTTTGAAAAAATGCCCTAGAATTCTAACACAAACCCTTCTGTGGGGATTTTAGAACGCTTTCTGGTTATATCTGAGGCAGGGATCGTACCTTTGAGATTCTCGGAATTACAGCTTCCCATTTCAGAATCCGGAAAAGTTGGTTCCCCTGTACCAATTCTAATGGTTTTGGGCGGGGCCACGGCGACCGGGAAGACGGGGCTCAGCTTGGCGATCGCCCAACGCCTGCAAACAGTCATTCTAAGTGCAGACTCTCGGCAGGTCTATCAGGACTTCGATATTGGCACCGCTAAGCCAACACGGGCGGAACGCGCCCAGGCTCCCCACTATTTCATTGATATTTGTCACCCCACGGAGACCCTAACGGTAGCGGAATATCAACGGGAAGCCCAGGCTTTAATTACCCAGATGCATCGCCAGGGTGACTGGGTGCCGATGTTAGTCGGGGGAACCGGCCTATATATTGAGTCGGTGGTGAAAGGATTGCAGATTCCGCCGGTGGCTCCCCATCCTCAATTGCGATCGCAACTCCAAAATCTCGGCCAACCCCATTGCTTTGAGCTGTTGCAGCAGTTGGATCCCTTGGCGGCAAAGCGCATCCATGGCAATGATGCGGTTCGGACCCTGCGGGCGTTAGAGGTTTTTTATGTCAGTGGTCGCGCGCTATCTGCCCAGCAGGGGCAAAACCCACCGGCTTATCCCATCCTTTATTTAGGGCTCGATTGTGAACCCGAACGGTTGGGGCATCGCATTGCTGCCCGCACCGATGCCCTCTTTCAGCAGGGGTTTGTGAACGAAGTGGAGGCGCTGTGCCAGCGCTATGGCCCCGATCTGCCCCTGCTCAATACGTTAGGGTACGCAGAGGTGCGGGGGTATTTGGCGGGGGACTATGCTTTGGCGATCGCCCAAGCCCTGACGGTGCAGCACACCCGTCAGTTTGCCAAACGGCAGCGTACCTGGTTCCGCAAACGCGATATCCAATGGCTCGATGCCGATGCCCCCGATCTGCTAGACCAAGCTTGGGGCAAGATTCAAACCTTCTTAACCGACACCGGCCCCACCGTAGCGTCCCGATTAATGGAGTAAGCCCATGGCAATCTTTCAACGGCTGGGAACAGCCTTGGCGCTAGGATGCCTGCTGATACTAAGCTTCGGCATTGATAGCCCGGCATGGGCGGGGAACCAGACGAGCCCCGAGGCGGCGAGTTTGTATCAAACCGTTGCCCCCAGTGCCGATGGCATTGGCAAGAGCTATATGGGGCGAGAAATTGCGGCGGTCATGGGTTACGAAGGGGCCTACTGGCTAGAACGCCCCAGCAGGGCACAGCAAGAGCGTCCCCAGTTGGCAGTCGAAGCCCTAGATTTAGCCCCCACCGCTGTGGTGGCCGATATCGGAGCGGGTAGTGGCTATATCACGCAGCGCTTGGCTAAAAAAGTCCCCCAGGGAGAAGTCCTGGCCGTGGATCTGCAACCCGAAATGTTGGCATTGCTGCAATTGCGCCTTGAAGAAGAGCAGATTGATAATGTCACCCCCATTCAGGGAGCGGTGGACGATCCCCATCTGCCTCCAGGGACGGTTGACCTGGCAATGTTTGTTGATGCCTATCACGAGTTCGCCTTTCCCTACGAAATGATGACTGGGGTGGTCTCGGCTTTGAAGCCTGGTGGGCAGGTGGTTTTGGCCGAATATCGGGCGGAGAATCCGCTGATTTTGATCAAGCGACAACACAAGATGAGTGTGGCCCAGGTAAAGCGAGAAATGGCGGCGGTGGGGCTGCGTTGGCTCAAAACCGATGAATCCCTCCCCCAGCAACATCTGCTGTTTTTTGAAAAATCGTCAGCGTTTCCTGGGTAAATTCGTGGGTTGTGTCTTCACGAAGAGAATAGGGGATCCGCCGAATCTGGCTTGAATCCCTGCCAGGAAATGGGAAAATAGGAGGGATTGCGATCGCTCCTAATTCACAAAATATTCATGCTCAAACGAATTGCTGCCCTGCTCTGTTTTGCTGTTGCGGCGCTTGCCCTGCAAGGTTGTGTCGGGGGCGGCACCGGGCTCCAATCCTACAGCAACAGCTATGTGGGCTATCAGTTTCTCTATCCCACGGGCTGGACCGAGGTCAAAGTTTCTGGGGGCGCTGATGTGGTCTTCCACGACATCATCAACGAAACCGAAAATGTCAGCGTCGTGATCAGCGATGTGCCTGAAGACAAAACCCTTGAGGATCTCGGCACCCCCACAGAAGTGGGCTATAAGCTGTCGAAGAGCATTACCTCAATGGCCGGGGACGATACCAATGTTGAGCTATTGAGTGCCCAGTCGATTAAGAAGGAAGATCAGAATTACTACATCCTCGAATACATGGCAGATTTGCCCTCGGGCATTCGCCATAACTTTGCCAGTGTGGTGGTGCGCCGGGGAGAGCTGTTTACCTTTAATGCGTCCACCCGCGACGATCGCTGGGACGATGTCAAAAACCTAATGAAACAGTCCGTCGCCTCCTTCTCGGTGTACTAAGTCTGGTGTAAAGAGCCTAATGGTGCTGCAATTTGTCTTGGCATCCGCCTCCCCCGCCCGCCGCCAACTGTTGGTGTCGGCGGGGATTCAACCCTTTGTCTGCCCCAGCAATTTTGACGAGGATCAAATTCAGCATTCGGATCCGGCGACCCTGGTACAGGCGTTAGCCACCCATAAAGCCCTGTCGGTTGCGCCCCAATTCAAAGAATCCTTAGTGTTGGGATGCGATTCGGTGTTGGCTTTTGGTGGGCAGATCTATGGCAAACCGGAAACGCCAGCGGCAGCGATCGCCCGCTGGCAGCACATGCGCGGTCAGGTGGGGGAACTGCACACCGGCCATACCTTGATCGATACCGCCCAGGATCGGCAAATCAGCCGTAGTCAGATGACGCGGGTCTTTTTTAGTCATCCCACAGATGCCCAACTGGCGGCCTATGTGGCGTCGGGTGAACCCTTGCGCTGTGCCGGGGCTTTTGCGATCGATGGCAAAGGCAGCCTGTTTATTGAAAAGCTTGAGGGCTGCCACACTAATGTGATCGGCCTGAGTATGCCCATGCTGCGTCAACTGCTGGATGAGTTGGGCTACAGCGTGGCTGATTTTTGGTAGGGAGATTTCGTCGGTCACAGCGGAGCAACATCTGCGCCTTGGATATTCCATGGAACAACGGTTGTAGGGGTCGGTCTTGTGCCCACCCTCCGCCGATTCATCTCGGTCTTGTCCAGATCATCCGATGGGTGATCCAACGGAACATTCGGTTCACCCACCAGGTTGTCGAGGGCACCCACAAGAGGTGCCCCTACATCG